>CAZZHO010000175.1:0-9651 GCA_964653795.1 uncultured Roseivirgaceae bacterium
CGGAGTATCACCTTAATCGGCAAGTGCTCCTTGCGCATCTTGCGCACTCTATTCCTGAGATAGTTATTCCGCTTTTTTGGGTCTTCTATGTCATCTACCTGTGGGATATTGAGATAGGTAGTAGGGTTGTTGGCCTCATCCGTGAGTATCACAGGGATCGTCTTATTCCCCTGGATCACATCCTCCAGCAAGAATAAGTAATCCTGAGGGTTATTATCACTGGCCAGGTACTCCAGCGTCTTGGCGTACAGGTTGATCTGATTGACCTCCCGATCCTTGATTTTCCCTACCAGATAGTTCGTGTAAATAATACTCGCCAGGCCCACAATCACCGACACGATTACCACTCCCCACTTGAAGTAAGAGGAGTTAGAATAAATATCAATGGGTTTGCCTTCTCTGGTATTTTTCACGCCAAAACGAAAATAGCACATCGTTTCCAATGTGCTACTTCCTTTGAGTACGGAGATGTCTTTGTAGAGAACGTTCAGATGCTTCGAGCTTCTGGTAGTCCCGTCATCCCCGCCAGCCTACGCACTGCCCACTACCGGGTCTAGCGGGCTAATTGCTTTTCCTCCGGCTTCTAATAGTTTTTCATGGTAAACCACTTATACAAAGTCTTATAAGTCACCTTGCTGCCTGTGGTCAATATGCCCACACGATAGATTCTTCCAGCCAGCCATAAGGTAAAGATGAAGCCACCTATCAGTAGCAACATCGACAGAGCCAGTTGCCATACAGGGACTTCAAATGGTATCCTTGCCATCATCAGGACCGGGCTGGTGAATGGAATCATCGTCAGAATGACGGACGTAAGACTATCAGGGTTAGCTAAAACAGCTCCCATAAGTATGATACTTAAGATAATGGGTAATGTGACCGGCAGCATGAACTGCTGTGCTTCCTGAATGCTGTCTACAGCAGAGCCAATGGCAGCGAACAATGCTCCGTATAATAAAAAGCCACCTAAGAAGTAGAAGATGAAGAGACCTACAATTCGACCAATAGGTAGAGAGTAGATAGTATCTAATGTCCCTTTCACTGCCTCAGGTACTTCGTTGTTGGCATCTACGGCTGCAACTTGCTCCATCTGTTCCATCATCATTTCTTGTTGCGCTGCTTGTGGATCATAGCCGAAGACGGCTGTCAGGGCAGTTGTAAACACAGTCACCAAGATAATCCAAATGGCAAACTGGGTCAGTGCTACTGCTGCATTTGCCAATACTTTGCCCAGCATCAGCTGGGTCGGTTTGATAGAAGAGACGATGACCTCTACAATTTTACTTGTCTTTTCATTGAGGACACTTTGCATGATAAAGCTTCCATAGATGAAAACGAACATGTAAATCATAAATGCCATGATGTAGCCAAGAGCACTGGCTACTGCAGAATCTGATTTTTTGGACTCCCCAGATTCAGTAACATTGAAAGTGGAGATGCTTATGGACGTACGAAGGTTTTCGATGACCTCCTTCTCAATATTCAGACGTTCTAGTTTGAGATCTTCGATTTGATCTCTAATGGGCCTACGAAATCGTGACAAAAAGCCTAGCCCCGGATTGCTCTTCGAGAAGAATTGGATTCCTTTTGGATCATCCAAATCAAGAGAGGGGATATACAAGACCCCATATACATCTCCAGAAGATACTGCCGTTTTTGCCTCATCCAAGCTCTTATCAGAGAAAGTTACCGTCATATCGGTGAAGTCGAAAGTCTCGGCAAAGAGTCCGCTTTTGTCTATGACTTCAATATTCTTCTCTTCGTCATCGCTCACTTGCGTGAGGTAGATAGCAAGGCCTATGATCAATGGAAATAAGAGAGGCGTGAGAATGGTGGCAATAAGAAAGGACTTCTTTTTTACACGCTCCAGGTACTCTCTTTCAAAGACTAAGAACATATTATTCATGGCTGCCTCCTTCCTGTACTTTCATGATAAAGATGTCGTTCATGGTCGGGATCTTTTCTACAAATGAGTGGATTTCAATGTTCGGGATAAGTGTTTTCAAAAGGTCGTTAGGTTTGGAGTCATCCAATATTTTGATTTCAGACTCCTGCAGTTCCCCGATGCCATTTTCGCTACTGATAAGTTCATAGCTACTTGGTAGATCAGCAATCTGCTTTTCATGCGAAATTGTGAAAACATTGGATTTATAGGCAGCCTTTATTTCCTGTTTGGACCCACCCAGGATCTTCTTGGAGTTGTTGATCATGGCGATGTTATCACACAATTCTTCTACAGACTCCATTCTGTGCGTGGAGAAGATGATGGTAGCACCAGCATTTTTTAATTCCAATATATTTTGCTTGATCAAGTTGGCATTTACCGGATCAAAACCCGAGAAGGGCTCATCCAAGATGATCAAATCTGGCTTATGTAATACAGTGGCGATAAACTGTATTTTTTGGCCCATTCCTTTGGAGAGGTCTTCTACTTTCTTGTTCCACCAGCCTTCTATGTTCAAGCGGTCAAACCATACCTTGATTTCTTTTTTCGCATCTACTTTATTCAGCCCTTTAAGTCCGGCCAGGAAGAGTAGTTGCTCTCCTACTTTCATTTTCTTGTAAAGACCTCTCTCTTCAGGTAGGTAGCCAATTTTTCTCACATCGGCGGGTGTGATATCTGCACCATTCAGTAAGACACGACCTTCATCCTGATTGATAATCTGCGTGATGATCCTGATGAGCGTGGTTTTTCCAGCTCCATTTGGTCCAAGCAGACCGAATATGGATTGTTTCGGGATTGTGAACGACACACCATCCAGTGCCTGGTGCCCACTATACCCCTTTTTAATATCCTGTACTTCCAGTAATTCCAATATTGTTTGGGTTTGATTTGATCAATTAGTAAAAAGTTGATTTCGATTATTACATCACAATTAAAATAAATTTGTTCAAATGGCATAGGACTTGAGTTTTGTGCTAGAAGCCTGGGGTCAATTAGTGCGCTCAATAAATTAATATTGCATTAGGCTAAGTCACTATGAACATAGATAAGGATACACTGAAGAAAGTAGCACACCTGGCAAGGGTGGAAGTGCCGGAGAATAAGGAGGAAGAGCTCGTGAAGGACTTGCAAAAGATTTTGACTTGGGTGGAAAAGTTAAAGGAGCTGGATACTTCATATGTGGAGCCCCTTACGAATATGTCTTTTGAGAAAGATGCAGTGAGAAAGGATGAGGTGAGCCACCCCATCACCAAGGAACAGGCGCTGAAGAATGCTCCAAAGCATGATGGTACCTTCTTCAAGGTTCCAAAAGTTCTGGATAAGTAAATGACCGATCATTCCAGGCTATTGACAGCCGGCAAGGCTATTTTTATAATCAGCATAGTCGGTTACTGCTTTTTCTATTTTACTCGATTTGAACACTTTTTAGGTTGGGAGATCGTGTCAAGTATAGACCCCTCTGCCTTTACAGTTTCAAGTTTTGTCAAAGGTCCTTTCGAACTGAATCTCGTAGGGACTCGCTATCTGGTGGAGGAGAATTTTGTCGGAAGTGAGGTAAAGGACACTTCTGCAATGGGTTGGGCCTTGATGGCCGTTTGCTGGTTAGGAATAGCTTATTTATTAGCATTATCGACCTACTTTAAAAGGTATTTTTTTCTTCTCTGGTGTGGTGTGGTGCTCTTGTTCGCGTTATCCCTTGGCTTAGATGGCATCAACGCTTGGGATCTGGGTGAAGGTAGTCGTGCGTCTACTGTAATTATATTCCTGGCTTTTACCATACCGGCTTACCTGTTTCATTCCTACTACACAGGAACCAGTTTGTTAGTTCGAGCCTTGGTTTTCGTGCTCATCATACTTGGGTTGGCTGGATCTTTGCACCTCACATCTGGTATATCTCTGACCTATCTGCAAGCGGGAACCAACACAGGCTTTGCGATATTGGCATTGGTGTTTGTCTTTCTGATCTCGGAGGAGATTGTTTTCGGTGTTCTGCAGGTGGTTACACAGGGAAAGGGCAAAGGCAATGAAAAGCACTTTATCCTCATAAGTCTTCTCTACTTGGGCTTTGTTCTACTTTATTTCCTGAAGAAAGCGGGTATTTATGAGCACGCATTCGCCTTTTTAGATCCCTATATTTTGCTGATTGTTTCATGCGCAGTATCTCTATGGACATTTCAATACAAACAAATCACTTTTACTCGGACTTTCGGGGTTGATCTGGATTATCGGCATTTTGTTTTCGCATTGGGGGTCGTCTTCTCCGGATACTTATCTATGGGTTTTGTTGCAGGAAACGATCCGCTTTATGAATCATTTCATTACACTATAACCTACTCCCATCTCGCTTTTGGTTTTATTTTTCTGATTTACATCATTGCGAACTTCATTGATGCGTTGATCGATGGTCATGCGGTTTATAGAATAGCATACAAGGAGCGAAATTTTCCTTATGCCACGGCCAAACTCGTCGGGTTTATAGGTTGTGTAGCTTTCTTTTTAATGGCTAACAAAGAGCCTTTGGAACTGACCCAAGCGGCTAAACTCAACTTTTTAGGGGACCACTATTTGAGGGCAGAACAGCACCGATTGGCCGAGGAGTATTACTTGCAAGCAAGCTATTTAGGATATAATTCTCATTACAGTAACTATCAATTGGGACTTTTGGCTAAAGCCAAAAATGATTTCTCAGGGGCAAAGGCAAGGTTCAAATTAAGTACAAATAGGTACCCTACGGAACAAGCATATATAAATGCCGCTTCTTATCTAAGAGAGGAGGAGAATGCGTCGGCAGTCGGTCTTTTGGAGTACGCATCCACTGAGTTTGAAAACTCAGGGGAAATAGTGAATAATCTTGCTAACCGACTTGCTTCTCAGGGGCGTATTTTGGAGGCCAAAGAGCTACTAAGTAGTGCACCTAAAACAGGAAGTTGGAATGACGGGCCGCAGGTCAACTTATTTCGTATAGAGGCATCATCCGATCAACCATTTCGATATCAGCAATTAAATCTAGAAAACAGTGCACTGAAGGCGAATGTGATATATAGCTTGATGGGAAAAAAAATTGATACCAATGAGATCGACTTAAATATGGAGCAAGAGCCTTTTAGTCTACATGATTTGGCTTTAATCAACAACGGCGCCTATTTTCCATCTACTTCTTACTCGCAGGAGATTTATGAATTGGCGATTTCATCTGTTTATAACCCCGAGCTTCATTTTCATTTGAAGTTGGCTCGTTTCTTTGATCTGTTTCAATCAGGTCACATTGATCAGTCAATCTCTTACTTGCAAGGTCTCATCTATCAGGCCGAAGGTGTTCAGAAAGGGGAGTTACTAAATCTCAAAGGGTTGATTCAGTTTAAGTTCGGGCTATTGGAGGAAGCCATGCAAAGTTTTGGTGAAAGCCACCAGAATGGCTTCAGGCACGCAGCTTTGAATGAAGCTATTTGCTCGCTGGAATTGGGGGATTGGAGCCAGGCACGGGTTTTATGGTCCGATTTGGTAAAAACTGACCCTACATATGCAGGCTATTTATCGGAAGTTGAGCCAATATTTGATGAAACTGAAAGAATTGAAACCTTCATTGACTTATACTACAGGAGTTCTGGACTTTCTATATCAGATTTGACGGTAGCATTTAATGCACTAAGGCTGTCATCAAGAGAGGTAAATACGCTTTGGAAAAAACTATCCCTCAGTGCCGTTATGAATTGGGATTCACATACTTATTCAGAGTATCTGGCCCTATTCACTCCGGTCCTATCAACTTTTGAGGTGAATGAAGCCCAGTCCCAGCTTAGAATCTTGTTAGGTGATAAGGCACCATATGAGTCTAAGATGATAGCGTATGAACCCATCAATACCATTGGGCAAATTCGTAGATTGAAGAAGACTGACTTATTGGAGGCTTATCAGTCAATGATCGATGTTATTCGCCTAAACCCTAATCAGATTATTTACCATCAAGAGCTAGTACTATTGGCTACTGAGCTTGGGTTGAGTGAATACGCCGATCAATCTATGGAGGTGTTAAATGCGCTTATGCCACCCTCAGAGTTTAAAGCTTTCAAGGAAAGTTTACCAGAGCCTAGAACGTTCTAGACTGCCACTAAATTTATTATCATAAAAAAAGCCACTCTCTGAGTGGCTTCCTTAATAGTTCTATTTTGAGGATTAGTTGTTCAGTTTGAAGATGATCGGCATCATCATTCTTACTTTCACAGGTCGTCCTCTTTGCTTACCAGGTTTGAACTTAGGCGAAGAGGCTAATACCCTCTCAGCTTCTTCATCACATCCTGCACCAATACCTTTAACAGCTCTTACACTTGTCACTGAACCGTCTTTGTCCACAACAAACTGTACATAAACTTTTCCTTCGATTCCCATCCTTCTGGCTTGCTTAGGATAGTTCATGTTTTTCGATACGAACTTGTAGAAAGCTGCAATTCCACCTGGGAATTCAGGCTGATCTTCTACAATGTCAAAGATCTCATCAACAACTTCTTCTTCAGGGGCTTCTTCAAATACAATGTCTTCAACAACAGTCTCTTCTGTCACCTCAACATCAAGCTCCACTTCAATTTCTTCCTCGATTTCCTCTTCGTCAGGAACTTCCACGATTTCAGGAAGTTGCACTTTTGGTGGAGGGGGAGGTGGTTGCTCCGTTGGAGGAATGTCCATGATGTCTTCAAAATCGTCCTCAACCGAGCCAAGGTCTACAAGACCAGAATCGTCATAAGATCTCCATTCAAAAGCCACAATAGTTAGTAATAAACTAATTGTAAGACCCAGATTTAGGAGCATCCCAGACTGCTTAGTCAAGTCGTATTTGGGATTTTTCTTTAGTTCCATATTATCTAAATAGTCTTATTTACAAAATCCGAGAATATCAAAGATATATTTCTTCAACTTATTTGAAGCGTGATTGATTCCTTTTTTCCACCAATAAATAAAGAATACTGCCAGAAAGCACTCCGCCAATGTCGAAAGCAGTGTCTTGAAAGTCAGATAGCCGCTTGGGTATAAACTGTTGAACCCATTCTGTTCCGAATGCTAGAGCAACGCCAAACACTACCGTGATGGAAACTGACTGAACTAGATTCCAACGCCATTCTCTTCGGGAGGCCAATAGTTGAAGAATTGCAGAAACAAAGAACAGTCCGAAGTGAATCAGTTTATCGTCTCCAGGAAAGAAGAGATATGGACTTCCATCTCCTGGCCTGAAGAAACCGAAGCACATGAAAGCTAACCAACACAGAAAAGCTATTGAGAAAATCAACCGGCCGCTACCAGCTCCTTGTAGGCGTCAGCAGATAAAAGATCATCTACGCTGCCTATCAGCTTGATCTTGATCATCCAACCGTCACCGTATGGGTCATTGTTGACGATTTCTGGCTCAGATTCAAGTTTTTCGTTTACCTCCAGAACTTCCCCTTCCAAGGGCATAAACAGATCAGAAACAGTTTTGACAGCCTCTACCGTACCAAATACATCTCCAGCATTGATAGTTTCACCCTCAGTTTCTATTTCTACATACACGATATCACCTAGTTCACCTTGGGCAAAATCGGTGATTCCAATGTAAGCTTCATCTCCATCTACCTTAATCCATTCGTGATCTTTGGTGTATTTAAGTTCAGCAGGAATATTCATACTTTCAAAATGATTAGAATTCAAAAATAAGATTTCGCCAATCAAAAATGATCAAGATCAAGGCGCAAAATTTAGCCTTGTCTGAAATCCGAAGGCCGTAGTGGTTCTTCTGAATGACCCAACTCGGGGATCTGTTACAGTTCTCTCAAAGTACATCGTGATATCGAGCTGATTATTCACTTTATAAGCTACAGTAGGCCTCATTTGGAAATTAATATTTCCATTGGTTACTGTATTTTCACCTTCCAGCGTCCTTTGTACAGTCTTAGCATCACGGATACTCATATTCATCCTGAATGTAACATCATTTTCGATCGTGATAACTCTGCCTCTATTCCTCCACGGCAATTTGAGTTTGTCTTTGGTGTATCCCAGGTCAAATGAGATTTCGTTGTTCTTCGTCTCAGTTACTTGTGCGTTGGAAAGGTTAAGTGATAGATTTCTATCTCTTTTGAATTCCAATCTGGATGAAAAATTGCTTTGTGTTCTAACATTTACTCCAAATAGCGGGGCAAATTGCTCTGCGAGAGTAACCTGGTTAATAATGTAAACGGGCACGAGGTTTCCTGAAACTGGATCCACTTGGGTCGCCAATGGGTAGTCGATGATATCGTTTGATAGCTCCACGTTATCTTGATAGCGGAGGGAGTTCGTGTAGTTACTAACATTATAGACAGACCTGTATCCATGTGTTATGTTGATACTCGAGAAAATATCACTCAGCCCAGAAATATTGGACAGTCCTGCATAATCTATCCTCCAATTGGGAATTGGAATCTTAGGAAATGGTGTAGTGTTGGTGTTGCTCGCATCCTGACCGGCATAAGCCGCTAAGAAAGCTGGGATTAATACGTCTTGGGAAATAGTATCATACTGTCCACTTATTCCCTCCTGCGCAAGCTGCTGAGATAGCCGAGCTCTGATGATATCAATATTATTGGCGAACTGGTCAAAAGCTCCCGAACGATTGCCTCTTTGCCTTTCGAAAGCCGTGTTGATAGACATAAAGGAGATGCTGTAGCTACCACCTCGACTGGGAGTCAGCGATTGGAATCCTTGTACTGAGTCAATGCTGTTGAATCGGAAAATTTCCTGAAAGGATGCTGTATTTGTTCTTTTCGCGTCCAGTCTAATTTTTAAATCATTGGTCGGCTCGATGGCAGCGTTGATGGATAAATCCCTGGTGACAGTCTGATCAAAGGGTGCAGTCAGGTTTTCATTCCTCGTAAGCCACCCGTTTTCAGCAGCATCTAATCTGATATCCGCATCTTGACTTCCGAGTACGAACGGCCAACCCGGAGCGTTGAATCCGCTATCTAAGCCAAGTAAATGCACGCTTGGCAGAAATCCGGGGAGTGTTGTTCCTTCTCTGATGTTATAGGTCATATTGATAGACCTTACAGACATCAGCATTCGTAAAAAGCCATTGACAACTTTGTTGTCTTTGGGCTGATCTTCCTCTTGTTGCTGCGACCTACCTGAGGCTCTACTTCTTGAAGTGGACCTAGACCTTCTTTTTGGTGTATTTATCTTTTTGAGATAATCAACCTTATTGTACAACTTCACCAGGTCTATTTTCCCAGTGTAAGCCTGATCTCTTCTATTAGCTATAAAATTTCCAAAAAAGGTAGAATCCGTAGCACTTGGGATTGTGTTGCCAGCGTTTTCTCTATCAATGAACCCGGCAGTCCATGTGTAGCCTACAGCATAGCGATAGTCCGCACTAAGCCAATCAGTGACTGGCAGCTTATCAAGAGGTAGTTTATAGTTGGCTGAAATATCCTGGGAGAAGTCCCTGGTTCTTCCCAGATCTTTGATTTGCTCCCATATAAACTGGCGTTCACTGGGAGTATCGATCTGTCCTTCTATCCTGTCATCAGGTTCATCGATAATGGCGTTCACGTTCGCTGAGTAGTTGACAGATAGACCTTTGAATAGATTCCATCTAAACCCATAATTTCTGGTGAAAGTGAATAGTCTCTCATAGAAAGGGTCTATTCCATCAGTCGTAAGATTGTCATTGTAGAGCTGTGTTTGGCGAAAGCTTCTATTCA
>CAZZHO010000176.1:0-9628 GCA_964653795.1 uncultured Roseivirgaceae bacterium
CCATATTACTTGGCCTAGGATTGGGATATGTGATTTTTCAACCAACTGCGAATTCTGATAAAGGAGAAGATTCAGAGCATATTCACTCCACTGGGGAGACTACCTGGACCTGCTCTATGCATCCTCAAATACGCCAAAATGAACCGGGAGATTGTCCAATATGTGGAATGGACCTCATCCCTTTGACAGCAAACACCTCTTCTGATCCAACTATATTAGAAATGACAGCGGAAGCAGTAAAGCTAGCTCAAATTGAAACCACCATAATCGGAACAAGTAGTACAGCTGAGAAAAAACTAAATCTTTCAGGAAAGATTCAAGCGGATGAAAGGCGAGTGGCTAGCCAGGTAGCCCATATTCCGGGACGTATCGAAAAACTTTACGTTTCCTTTGAAGGAGAAAGTATTCGCAAAGGACAAAAAATAGCGAACATCTATTCCCCTGAGCTCATCACCGCCCAACAGGAGCTAATTCAGGCTTTGAGGATGAAGGAATCTAATCCTGGACTTTATCCTGCTTCTCGGCAAAAACTCAGCTTTTGGAAGTTGACAAAAGATCAAATTGAAAGCATCGAGCAAAGCCAGAAAATCCAAGAAACCTTTGATATTTATGCAGATGCTTCTGGGATCATAACGACCCGCCGAGTTTCTGTAGGAGATTATATCAAACAGGGCGAGGTTTTGTTCGATCTGGTTAACCTAAACCGGGTCTGGGTACTATTTGATGCCTATGAAGAGGATCTTTCCCAAATCAACATTGGCGATAAGATCAATTTTACCACATCATCAGTACCTGGAAAAATATTTCCAACACGAATTTCTTTTATTGATCCGGTGATCAATCCACAAACTCGGGTAGCCTCTATCAGAGGTGAAGTAGTAAATACCAACAAAAAGTTAAAACCAGAAATGTTTGTCAAGGGAGAACTCTCTTCTTCTTCTGAAACAAAGTCTCAATTGCTAGTCCCCAAATCTGCGATTTTATGGACAGGACAACGCTCTGTGGTATATATCAAAGTTCCTGATATGAGTATCCCTTCTTTCCGCTATCAAGAAGTAGAACTGGGGGACCGCTTAGGAAGTAACTACCTAATCCAAAATGGCCTTCAAGCTGGAGATGAGATCGTCACACACGGTAGTTTTTCCATTGATGCTGCAGCCCAACTAAACAACCAGCAAAGCATGATGAACCGCCTAGTAGGAAATGCTGCAAATAAGGCTTCCGATTTGCCTGATTTCACTACCCTCACCTCTCCTATGTTCAAGGACCAACTATCCGAACTGGTAACTACTTATTTCCCATTGAAAGATGCTTTGGTTCAGTCCAATGCACAAGCTGCCATAAAGCAAGCTCAGATATTTCTTTCAGAATTGGAGAATGTTGACATGAGTCTGGTAAAAGGAGAAATCCATACCTACTGGATGCAACAGGCCAAAGCCCTGAAGAATCATGCAGGAAACATTGTCTCTGGTGAAGAACTCATTGAGCAGCGTAATCAATTCAGTTTTCTTTCCTCAGGACTTATAGAAGCCGTACAGGTACTGGGAATAAAAGGCGATACGGTATTTATTCAACATTGTCCTATGGCCATAGATAATCAGGGAGCTGATTGGTTGAGTCTTCAAGAGGAAATACGCAATCCTTATTTCGGCGACCAAATGCTGACTTGCGGCTCTGTAACTCAACAATTGTCTTCCCCAGTGCAGCAATCTGAAACTAATCCAAATCAATTTCATAATCATTAATTCAAAGAACTCATGACGTTTTTTAAATCATTAAACCTGACAGCTTTTGTACTTCTCATGTCTTTCTTTCTCTACGCATGTACGGGTGAAAGTCAGAATCATGACCATGCAAATCATACCGAACCAGCTGCTCAAACAGAGGTTATATCTCTTGAAACCGACATCCCCAAGGAACAGGCTTATAAAATCCTAACAGCTTACATCCAAGTAAAGGATGCGCTTGTTCAGACCAATGGAAAGGCTGCTAGTCAAGCTGCTACGGAGCTTGTAAAGGCATTAGAGAATGGAGCGGATGAACTCCTCAAAAAGATCCGTTTTAATGCTGAGCATATAGCAGAAGCGCAAGATCCTAGCGAGCAACGAGACCACTTCAACAGCCTCTCTGACAATGTGTATACAATGCTCAAAGCCACAGAAGCAAATGAGACTCCTGTTTATAGACAATACTGCCCCATGGCTTTTGAAGGTCAAGGTGGCTACTGGTTGGCCTCAGAAAAGGAGGTGAACAATCCTTATTTCGGAGACAAAATGCTGCACTGTGGGAGTGTAAAAGAAGAATTGTAATCTTTAAGTAATTCATAAGCTGATGAAACTTATTCAAAAATCCTGTCTCATTTTTCTAATCCTGGTAGGAGATTTGGGTTCATTAAAAGCTCAAAATGATACGATTACTTACCATCTAAGTATCGATCAAAAGATGCTCAATATTACAGGTAAGGACGTAAAAGGTATGGTCATAAATGATCAAATCCCCGGCCCAACGCTGAGGTTCAAGGAAGGAGGGTATGCTGTAATCCATGTGACAAACAACATGGAAGTCGAAACATCCATCCATTGGCATGGCTTGCTATTGCCAAATTTTCAGGACGGAGTCCCATATCTTAATACCCCTCCGATTAAAGCAGGTGAGACATTTACTTACCAGTTCCCCATTAAGCAATCTGGTACCTATTGGTATCATTCTCATACCATGCTTCAAGAGCAAAGCGGTGTGTTTGGTTCTTTTGTCATTGAACCCCAGGAAAAGAACTTAGAATACGATAGAGAACAGGTCATTATGCTTTCTGATTGGACTAATGAGAATCCCGAAACAGTCCTTCGTTTTCTTAAGAGGGGTACCGAATGGTATAATATTAAGAAAGGCACTGCGACTCCTTTGAATCAGGTAATTGGCAGGGGAGCTTTAGGCGCGCAATTAAACTTCTGGCGTCAGAGAATGGAGTCGGCAGATATTGCAGACATATACTATCCGGCATTTCTAACTAATGGCCAAATCACCCAAGATTATCCAAACTTTAAAGCAGGAGAAAAGATAAGGTTCAGAATAATAAATGGGGCTGCCTCAACTAATTTTTGGATGACTTTTGGAGGAGATGACCCTCTGTTGGTGTCTGCAGATGGACTAGACGTTGTCCCGGTATCAAAGAATAAAACCTTTATCGCAATTGCCGAAACCTATGATTTTATCCTAACAATACCTGAAGGAAAAACGATTGAGTTTCAAGCAATGGCTCAAGATGGCTCTGGGACTACTCAGGCTTATTTTGGACAAGGCGACACCTTACTCGCTCCAGAGATCCCTAGGCCGGATAAAATTGGCATGATGAAAGAAATGGCGAAAATGGATATGCGTATGGGAGCTCCAGCACTAAAATATCATCCTAGAAATGACGATCCATATAAAATGAAGAAAAAGTGGGGGATGAGAATGGACGAAATGAAAGGAATGGATCATCATCAAATGAATCATGAGAAAAAGCCGGAGAGGACTGCGATGAATATGCCGAAAGATACCAAGCAGATGGATAGCATGAAGCATCCGGGAATGGGCATGGAGAAAAATGGCAAAATGCAAGGAATGGGAATGAATATGTTCTCCGACTATAATTACGACTATTTAAAGTCGACTGAAAAAACAGTCTATGCTCAGGATAAACCCACAAAGGAAGTCTTACTCAACTTGACCGGAAACATGCAACGATATATCTGGAGTATGAATGGCATTCCACTTTCCGAGACAGATAAAATCAAAATCAAAGAAGGAGAAGTAACCCGAATCACCTTTAACAACCTCACCATGATGCACCACCCCATGCACCTACATGGCCATTTTTTTCGGGTAATCAACAAAAACGGAGAATATTCCCCACTAAAACACACTGTGAATGTCCCTCCAATGCAAAAAGTTACCATTGAATTTTATGGAGACGAATCTGGAGATTGGATTTTCCACTGCCATATTCTTTATCACATGATGGGTGGTATGGCACGGGTGCTTAGTTATGGTACTCCCAGAGATACTCGTATGACCCAGTATCCTGTTTCCAAGCTCGTCCACGAGACTGACCGACTTTATGCTTGGGGTACCTTAGACATTGCTTCTCAGATGTCCGCATTGAATCTGGTTACTTCCAACATCAGAAATCAGTTTAATCTATCTGCAGAATTTGGATACAATCAAAATCTGGAAGCTGAGCTAACATATGAAAGATATCTTTATGATTATCTCAGGGTATTTGCAGGGGTAAATATAGAGAACGCTACCAGGGAAAGCTTGGATACACTCCAAACTGTTGCCGTGCTTGGTTTTCGATGGTTTACCCCATATATGTTTGATCTTGACGTCAGGGTCGATCATTTACTCCGCGCAAGAATAGGAATTGGGCGATCTGTAATGCTTTTTCCCAAATTTTCAGTCTTCGGCTACTATGAGTATCAAGCGGATTTTGGCGTAAGGACGGAACTGCCAAATAACAAGACACTTGAAAGCGAAATCGTATGGAACGGGGGTGCGGAATATCTGCTTTCCAGAAATTTTTCACTAACGGCCTTCTATGACAACCGATTTGGTATTGGAGGAGGGCTAAGCACCAGATTCTAGGAAAAATCAAATATCATGCAACATTCGAATCATAATCACTCACATATAAAAGAGCAAAACGCTCAATCTGGCCATGACCACCACGATCATCATGCCCATATGATCGAAGACTTCAAGAAACGCTTTTGGGTTTCTCTGGCTCTCACCCTACCTATTTTGCTCCTGTCTCCGATGATCCAATCTTGGTTAGGTGTTGATTGGGCATTTCCAGGAGATAGCTATGTGCTTTTTGGGTTGTCATCCTTCATATTTTTCTATGGAGGATGGCCATTCCTGACGGGGATGGTAGATGAACTGAAAGATAAATCGCCAGGTATGATGACACTCATCGCGATTGCAATTGTTGTGGCCTATGCCTACAGCACTGCGGTGGTTTTTGGCCTGGAAGGAAAAACCTTCTTCTGGGAGCTAGCCACCCTGATTGATGTCATGTTAGTTGGTCACTGGATCGAAATGCGCTCAGTGATGGGAGCCTCTCGTGCGCTGGAAAAACTAGCAGAGCTGATGCCTGATGAAGCACATCTCGTTCATGATGACCATATGATGGATATTCCCGTATCCGACCTAAAAAAGGGAGATATCATCCTAATCAAACCTGGAGAGAAAATCCCTGCCGATGGTACGATCATCGAAGGTAGCAGTAACCTTAACGAGAGTATGCTCACTGGAGAAAGCAAACCGGTGAGCAAGTCCAAAGATGACCAGGTCATAGGGGGTAGCGTGAATGGAAAGGGGTCTCTTAAAGTTGAGGTTGCTGGTACTGGTGAAGAGGGATATCTCTCCAAAGTCATCAGCATGGTCAGGGAGGCGCAAGGGAAGAAGTCCAAGACCCAGAAGCTAGCCGATAAGGCGGCTTTTTGGTTGACTATCATTTCCCTGAGCGTGGGCTTTGGTACACTTACTGTCTGGTTACTGTTAGGCAAGGAGTTTTCATTCGCGCTGGAAAGAATGGTAACAGTGATGGTGATCGCCTGTCCGCATGCGCTGGGATTGGCCATCCCATTAGTAACAGCTATATCAACAGCTCTTTCTGCGCAAAACGGACTGCTGATTAGAAACCGAACTGCCTTCGAAAGTGCGCGCAAGATAGATACCATAGTTTTTGATAAGACAGGGACACTGACTACGGGAGAATTTGGAGTGAACCGTGTCATTAGTCTCAAAGAAGACTTAGATCAAACAGATGTCCTGCGGCTTGCTAGTGCATTAGAAGCCAGCTCAGAGCATCCCATTGCAGAAGGGATCATGGCCAAAGCCAAGGAGAATAAGTTGGAAGTCCCCGATACCCAGAGTTTTCTGTCCATCACGGGTAAGGGAGTAGAAGCCATAGTTGAGGGGCAAGCTGTCAAAGTAGTTAGCCCTGGCTATCTAAAAGACAAAGGTATTACTATTCCTGAGCAGGCTCAAAATGACGGGAGTGAAACCATTGTCTTTGTTTTACTAGAAGAAGAATTGGCCGGATTCATCGCCTTGGCAGATCAGATTCGCTCTGAAAGTAAATCAACTATTCAAATCCTGCATGACAATGAAATAAAAACTGTCATGCTTACTGGAGACAATGCCGCCGTTGCCCAAAAAGTGAGTCAGGAATTGGGAATGGATGATTTTTTCGCAGAAGTCCTTCCTGATCAAAAGCTGGACAAGATCAAAGAATTACAGGAGAAAGGTGCATTTGTTGCCATGACAGGAGATGGGGTCAATGATGCCCCAGCTCTGGCTCAAGCTGATGTAGGAGTAGCAGTTGGCAGTGGTACGGATGTAGCAGCGGAGACGGCTGACATTATCCTGGTCAATAGTAACCCCAAGGATATCAGTAACCTTATTTTGTTTGGGAAAGCTACCTATAAAAAAATGATCCAAAATCTGGTGTGGGCTACAGCCTATAATGTGATTGCCATTCCTTTAGCAGCTGGTGTTCTCTATCAATGGGGAGTTATGATTTCCCCCGCTATTGGAGCGGCATTTATGAGTCTGAGTACTGTCATTGTTGCCATTAATGCCCAATTGCTCAAAAAACAACTTTTATGAATAAGACCACTTTGGCCATAAAAAACATGGTATGCAATAGATGCATTCGTGTTGTAAAAGAAGAGCTCCAACAGCTCGGTCATAACATTGATCAGATTAAGCTGGGGCGAGTGGTTCTTCAAGGTAATATAGATCGTAGCCAGTGGTCAGCAATTCAAGCTATTTTGCAAAAAAATGGATTTGAAATCCTCGAAAGTCAGCAAGCTCAATTGGTAGAATCCGTCAAAAATATCATCATTGAGCATATTTATCACACGAAGGAAAAGCCCTCATCTGTCAATTTTTCTAATTTCTTAGCCCAAGAAACAGGAACTAATTATTTCAACCTAAGTAAGTTGTTTTCTTCGCTTGAGGGAATAACGATAGAAAAATACATCATTCTGCAAAAAATAGAAAGGGTCAAAGAATTACTTATCTATGGAGAAAAAAACCTGGGTGAAATCGCTTTTGAATTGGAATATAGTAGCACCTCACACCTCTCAAGCCAATTCAAGAAGGCAACTGGACTCAGTCCAACAGCTTTTCTAAAATTAACTGGCCCACCAAGGAAACCTTTAGATGAGATTCAATGACGAACCTAAATACAAAGCATCCGTTTTTTGAGCGTCATTAGCTCAAAGTGCGGGGCATACTCACCGATTGGGAACTGAATATTTTGGTAATCGCGAACGCTATGAATACCAGCTCTATCTAGGCATTGAGGACATTGATCATACCAAAGCGAAAAGTCCATAAACCAACGGTATCTGTGAAAGTGTCGGGGAAGAATCTTTTGGGTATCTTATTCTTTTAATACTGACACTTTATTAATCCGCACCATCAGACCTGGTCTCGTCTATTACAAATAAAACGGTAGTCGCTTACATAGAAAATTCCCCAGTGCAGAACCAGGGAATCTATTTTCTTTCTTAAAGAATTGTCAATTGATGAGTTCTTCCAGCTTAAACCCTACTTTTTGAACTGTCTGCTTTATCTTCTCAGCGTCAAGTTCTAAAGTTTCAACAGTAAGGATACGGTCGTCACTTTCCAAATCAACATCCCATTTTTCAATAGCTTTTTCATCATTGAGAACAGGAGTGACTTTGGATAAACACCCGGTACAATTGATGTTGGATTTGAATTTTAGCGTATTCATTTTGATTGATTTTATTGATTGAAAAATTGATTAAAGTTTTGCTGTTTTTAGTCTCAAACTATTGGCAACTACCGATACAGAACTAAAGGCCATGGCCGCTCCGGCAATCATTGGGTCAAGTAAGAATCCGTTGTAAGCGTATAGGACTCCTGCAGCTATCGGGATTCCAATTATATTGTAGATAAATGCCCAAAACAGGTTTTGCCTGATACCTTGAACTGTTTTACTCGACAATTTCAACGCTTTAGGAATGGATTGTAAATCAGAAGTGATCAATGTCATTTTAGCTACATCCATGGCAATATCAGATCCTTTGCCCATGGCAATGCTTACATCTGCTTGGGCTAGCGCATAAGAATCATTGATCCCGTCACCCACCATTGCTACCACTTTGCCTTTCGCTTGCAATTCCCTCACAAAATGAGCCTTATCTGATGGCATAGCTTCTGCTTTGAAGTGAGAGATCCCGACCTGGTCAGCTACAGCTTTTGCCGTTTGCTCGTTATCGCCCGTGAGCATATAAACTTCTATACCTCGATCTTTTAGCGTTTTGATAGCCGAAGCAGAACTTCCTTTAAGTTCATCAGCGATGGCCAGAATAGCCAAGACGGTCAATTGATTTGCAAAAAAAATGACCGTTTTCCCCTCATCTCTCCATTCATTAGCTTGCTTTTCCAGAGCCGATGAAAGCGTAATGCCTTTGCTATTCAGCAAACGTTGATTACCAATGAAGAACTTTTCACCGTCTGGTGATTGGGCTTCCGCACCCATGCCGGTAATGCTTTGGAAGTTCGAAATGCTTTCCGGATTGAAACCATCTTCTTTTAACCTGGCCACTACAGCATCTGCCAAAGGGTGTTCAGATTGGGACTCAATGGCTAAAAGCACCTGCTTGTGATAGTCATTGCTATTCTCCCACTGCCAATCAGTGATGGTGGGTTTACCTTTTGTTATTGTCCCGGTTTTGTCCAACACAATAGCATTGGTCTTGTGACCCAACTCCAGGCTTTCAGCATCCTTGATAAGGATATTGTTTTCAGCCCCCTTGCCAATACCAACCATAATCGCTGTAGGAGTTGCGAGTCCCAACGCACATGGACAGGCGATTACCAATACCGCTACAGATGTCAGTAACGCATGGGTAAAAGCATCATCTCCACCAACTAGCATCCACGTGATAAAGGTCAAAATCGCTATAGCCATCACGATTGGTACAAAGATGCCGGCAATCTTATCGACCAGTTTTTGTACCGGGGCTTTGCTTCCCTGGGCTTGCTGCACCATTTTAATGATTTGGGAAAGTAAGGTTTCACCACCGACTTTCTTTGCGATGAATTGAAAGCTGCCTTTCTGGTTGACGGTTCCAGCAAACACTTCTGCTCCATTGGTTTTCTCTACTGGTACAGGTTCGCCTGTGATCATACTTTCATCGACAAAAGAGCTGCCTTCGGAAACTTCACCATCCACAGGAATTTTCTCTCCGGGTCTGACAACAATGGTGTAGCCTTTTTGAACGGATGAAATAGGCATCTCCACTTCTTCACCGTTCTGGATCACTTTTAGGGTTTTGGGTTGTAAGCCCATTAACTTCTTGATCGCTGATGAAGTGTTCGATTTGGCTCGTTCTTCGAGGAGCTTACCCAACGAAATGAAAGTGATGATGACCGTAGCTGCTTCATAATACACATGCGGGTGAATTCCTCTTGCATGCCAAAAATCAGGAAATAAGGTATTGAATAGACTGAAGATAAAGGCAATGCCTGTACTGAGAGCGACTAATGTGTCCATGTTAGCTTTTCCATACCTAGCCTGCTTCCAGGCATTGATGTAAAAGCTGCG
>CAZZHO010000177.1:0-9623 GCA_964653795.1 uncultured Roseivirgaceae bacterium
CATACCACAATATGACTTCAATGTAAATAGAGGAGGAGAACCTACCATGATTACGGTAAAAGCCTGTCCAATCATTATAGTTGAGGGTCTATTTACTTTTTATTTTGAGGAGTTAAATCCAATCCTGGACTTGAAACTATTTGTAGAGGCCCCGATTTGGTTGATGATGAAACGGAGGATTGAGCGGGATGAATTTGAGAGGGGATATGGCGATTTAAAGGCCACACTGGACAGGTATGAAAGACATGTGATTCCAGCTTTCAATGAATTTGTACTTCCTTGTAAAGAAGGGTGCGACATAGTAATTCCAAATCATACAGACTTTAAAAATGGACTTTCAGTAGTCACAAATCACTTAAAATCACTGCTTTAGCTGCCTGCATTGGTTGATTTCTGCTAATATTGCGCTGCGAATAGAATATGCGGTCTGGAAAGTCTAACATACTGAATCGTTTTTTACCATTTGTCTTGGTATTGGTTTTAACCATCAGTGCTTCGTTTCACGTAGCCTCTGTACCAGTTCTGGACCAAAAGACGAATGATCAGGAGGAACCTGTTTCTTCAACAGAAACGCTTTCGGTAGCTCCAGCTACTATCTCAGTTGTACAAGTCGTTTTGGATACGGACTTCCCATTGCTAGAAACTATTGCGGGATTTAAGGAAGTATCTCCGAAGCTCATAGCAAATCAGGGTCATCCAGGGCAGCTATTGAAATTCTCACGTGTTTTATTCCGATTAATTATTTCCCCCAACGCTCCATAGGCGTTAGCCCATTTTAAGCAGGCTCCTCATGCCTTATCAAAACCTGAGGACTAACAATTTCTTGTATTAACCAATCGAAAAAATGAAAAATAAAGGCTTTGTGGTCTTTTTGACCATATTGATCTCATTACTCTGTATTTATTACTTATCGTTCACTTTCGTGGCGCAATCTGTTCAAGAGGAAGCTACAGTGGAGTCGACAGATGCTGCTGGTAATATTGATTTTGCTGAAAAACAGCGATATCTGGATTCTGTTTGGAATGAGCCAGTTTATAATCTCGTTGGCATCGAGTATACCTACGAACAGATAAAAGAAACCGAACTTAATCTCGGACTTGATTTACAGGGTGGAATGCACGTCACGCTGGAAGTATCTCCAATTGATATTTTGAAGGGCCTTAGTGGGAATAACAGTGATGAGGACTTTCAGGCTGCTCTAATTGAGGCTAAGAACAATATCCGTGGGACTCAGAATAACTACGTCGCTGAATTCTACAGCGTTTTCAAAGAGAAGGCACCGACTAAATCCATGGCGTATATTTTCTCTAATGCTTCCAATAGAGGAAGAATTAGTTTGAATAGCTCTGATGAAGAAGTACTGGATATCATCAATGAAGAAGTTGATGGGGCTATCGATCGTTCTTTTGAAATCCTGAGAACCAGAATAGACAGATTTGGAACATCGCAGCCATCTATTCAAATTTTGCAGGGAACAAGTAGAATTCAAATAGAATTGCCGGGTGTGGACAACCCGGAGAGGGTAAGAAAGCTCTTACAGGGAGTTGCGAAGCTGGAATTCTGGGAGGTGTATGAAATAGGGGAGGTAAGCCCAGTCCTGACCAGGATCAATGACATGATCGCTCAAGAATTGCGCACAGCATTACCTGAGGAAGATTTGATTTCTGAAGATGATAATGTCACGGATGACTTGTCTTCTTTGCTAACTGACGATAGTAGTGAGGATACTACCGCAATGGATGATACTGTTGATTCACTTTCTTCAGATGAGGGTGATACAACTGCTACAACAAATGTCAACAGTGATTTATTGACATTACTGAAGCCAGGATATGGACTTGTGTATGAGCAAAAGGACACAGCTCGAATCAACAGAATTCTTCAGCGAGAGGATGTCCAGGCTTTGATTCCCAATACCATGAAGTTCCTATGGGCTGTAAAACCTTTTGAAGTTGAAGGTCTTTCTGACGAAAAGCCGCTGGAGCTTTATGCTATCAAAATGTCAAGGACTGGTAAGGCGCCACTAACAGGTGAGACTATTACGGATGCAAGACAAGACTTGGATGAAAGATCCAGACCGGCCGTTTCGATGCAAATGAATGCTACCGGTGCCAAAGCTTGGAAGAGGCTAACAGCGTCCAATATCAACAGGAGAATAGCCATCGTACTTGATAACTATGTTTATTCCGCACCGGTCGTTCAAGGAGAGATTCCGAATGGTAGTTCTTCTATATCTGGAAGCTTCACAATTGATGAAGCGAAAGATCTTGCCAATATTTTGAAAGCGGGTGCTCTTCCTGCTCCTACTACCATTGTAGAAGATGTGGTAATCGGGCCAACTCTTGGTAAAGTAGCGCAGCAGCAAGGTGTAACTTCCATCATCGCTGGACTTATAGTGGTCATTTTATTTATGATCTTCTACTATGCTAAGGGAGGTATTATAGCCAACATTGCACTTTTCTTCAACATCTTCTTCATCCTTGGAATTTTAGCGCAGCTTGGTGCAGCATTTACCCTTGCAGGTGCAGCTGGTATTGTTTTGACCATTGGTATGTCGATTGATGCCAATGTTCTAATATTCGAAAGAATCAAAGAGGAACTTAGAAATGGCGCTGGACTAAAACAAGCCATCAGCTCAGGTTATCAAAAAGCTTACTGGTCCATATTTGATGCAAACGTGACTACTTTCATAACAGGTGCACTGCTTTATATATTCGGTCAGGGCCCGGTAAAAGGATTCGCTATCACCTTAATGATTGGTATAGTTTGCTCATTCTTCAGTGCAGTTTTTATCACCAGGGTGATTGTAGAGTGGTTCTCTAAGAAAGGTGATGATAGTAAGATTTCTTTTGCTAATGCATTTTCTAGAAATGCTCTCACTAAGTTGAATATTAACTTCCTAGGCAAGCGAAAATTTGCCTATCTATTTAGTACCATATTTATCATCATTGGTGTTATTGCTTTGTTGACAAAAGGCTTGACACTTGGTGTTGATTTTAAAGGAGGTAGATCTTATGTTGTCTCTTTTGAGGAGGAGGTAGAACCTTCAGCCCTAAGGAACTACTTGACAAGTAACACATTTGATGAGGGAGGTACAGAGGTTAAGTTCTTTGGAGCCACAAACATATTGAAGGTC
Source organism: uncultured Roseivirgaceae bacterium (assembly GCA_964653795.1). GTDB lineage: Bacteria > Bacteroidota > Bacteroidia > Cytophagales > Cyclobacteriaceae > JAWPMT01. Next base: position 3,137 of record CAZZHO010000177.1, read on the forward strand.
ACTACCAGTTATCTTATTGATGATGAGACCGATGAAGCTGATGTTCAGGTTAGATCTACCTTGATTGAAGGTATCGGTAGTCACACTGGCTTATCATTCATTGAAAACAGCGAACGAGCTGGAGCTGAGAATTTCACTATTTTAAGCTCATCAAAGGTTGGTGCTACCATTGCAGATGACATTAAGAATTCTTCTTATAAGTCTGCGATTTTTGCCTTGATCTGCATATTCGCCTACATCGTAATAAGATTCCGGAAGTGGCAATTTGGTTTAGGCGCTATAGTTGCACTCTTCCATGATACCTTGTTCGTATTATCTGCTTTTGCGATTGCCAACGTGATGGGCATTTCTTTTGAGGCAGATCAGGTATTTGTTGCCGCAATCTTGACGATCATTGGTTACTCCATCAATGATACAGTGGTCGTATTTGACAGGATTAGAGAGAATCTTGGCATCAAGGCAGGATCGGAGATGCAGGCGGTTTTCAATGAATCCCTGAATAATACTATCTCAAGAACGTTGATCACTTCAGTCACTACACTAATTGTGGTAATCATTCTATTCGCATTTGGTGGAGCGGCTTTGCAAGGATTTTCATTTGCCTTAATTGTCGGAATTTTAATAGGGACTTACTCTTCTATATACATTGCTACACCCGTAGCGATGGACTTAAGTATGAAGAAAGATCCTTCTTAAGAATTAGGATTAAGTAAAATTTAGAGGCCATCTCGATGTTTCGGGGTGGCTTTTTTATTTCATAAAAACTTTCTTTACTAACTTCGGTCTACTCGAAGAGAGCATATTCTATATGGCTACAGCCCCGCGAAACCCATACATCTTTTTTATCTTCTTTGGTGTAATCGTGGCTGCTTTTATGATTTTGGATGCCTTCGTAGACGTTTCATATCTTGACAACAAGCCCAATTATCATACAGCAGACGCAGAACGAATGAAGGCTGAGCTGCGTGAAGAACAGTCAAAAAAGGCGAAGCCTAAAAGCGAGAAAAAAGAAGAGCAGCAACCTTCCAAAGTGGCAATGATGGATTCAACAAACTCTGAAGTTGAGCCTTTGCCTAAAACGCCCATTGCAGAACCTGAAAATATATCAGGTTCTATTCAGAAATTTGAGGAAGGTCTTCGAGCCTATAAAGCAGAAATACTTTCTCAATTAGAACCAGGAGCTAAAAGAATGGATGTATTGGTAAGATATTATCCTCATGAACCTGATGGCGAGGCGGTGTATAATCTTAGATCGTTAGGTTATTATCTACATGAAAGACCCACTCAAGCTGAGTTTGCAGATAAGCCTTCAAATTCACTCTACTACGGAGATAATGTGCCTTTGAAGGACATACAATTGGTGGCGATAACACTCCTTGATACCGGGATACCCCTGAAACAGATCAAAGAGTCTAAGTTTCATGCAGATTGGAAGTCGAACTCTCTGGAGATTGGAGCAGATACCTTAGTCAATACCCTTCCTGTCCTGTCCAAGCAGGATATCAGGCAATTCACAAAATAGTATTTTTCATTACAACTGATCTGAAAGTAACTTTAGGTTAACCTAAAGCGACCATGGAATTTGAACTAACTGCAACATTTGATAGTACACCGAATGCTGTGTACAATGCTTTTTTAGATAGCGACGAACACTCTGAAATGACAGGTGGCCAGGCATTGATCACAGAAGACGAAGGCGATAAATACTCAGCCTGGGATGGGTACATCTGGGGGACCATACTTGAGCTAAAACCAGATAATTACATAAGACTTTCTTGGAGAACTCCTGACTTTGAGGAGGATCAGCCACACTCTTTGGTGGAAATATTTCTTTCAGACAATCCCGAGGGGAAATGCGAATTGAGGCTAAAACATTCAGAGTTACTGGATAAGGATACACAATACGAGCAAGGTTGGATTGACAATTACTTTACCCCAATGTCAGAATATTTCAAGAAATAGGGTTTCTTATCTAAACCTTTTCGTGAAAGACTGCATTGGAATTTTAGATGCAGTCCTTTTTCTCAAATTTTATTGCGAAACAGCTTCGGTTGGTACTGACTTTTGCTCTTGCATTTTCTTTAGGTGCAGCTAGTGGCGGCCCGGAGAATTTCGAGCTGGAGGAAAAAGAGGCTGAAGCTAAAGAGTGGTTCTATAGCCGAGAAAAGGAACGTAAATCAGAACCATCTGATAGCAATCCTTGGCAGGAACATAATAGTTCTTTTGAGGGAAAAGAGGTTCCAATTGGAGAACCTCAAACTCTTCCTGACTTAGTTCCTATTTATCTTTTTAATCGTTGTTTGCTATTCTATGAGTGAAACCTTTTCTGTACCTGATTAAACACATTTAGAAATCAAATAGAAAAAGGAATGGAAACAATAGTAAAACTTGATAAATACGATTTAAGAAAAGTACAATTCGCCAAACATGACGTGCTCATTTTTCCTCAAAAGATGGAGGAAAGAAATCACGAGATACAAAGAGGATTGATAGCCGGGAACACCCACAAAACGCCAGTACGGATCATCTTTGAAGGGGATGGTCAGTTAATGGAAATTGAAACTACCATTTGGGCTGTTACGGAAAGCTGGGTGATTCTGAAGAGTGATTTGATGATCCCCATCCGATGTATCCATGAAGTTATTGTCTGATTGACTACTCTGGGCTATTCCACTGGTCTTAGGGAGTAGCCCACTTTTTATAGATCTTATCATAGGCGGCCTTGGCACACTTTTCACCATCCATTGCAGCACTTACTATCCCACCAGCATAACCCGCACCTTCACCACAAGGAAAAAGCCCTTTTAGTCGGGGGTGTTCCAATGATTCCTTGTCTCTGGGGATTCTAATTGGAGAAGAGGTTCTACTCTCTACGCCTATTAACTGAGCTTCATTGGTGACATACCCTTTCATCTTAGTTTTGAAATGATGAAAACCCTGCTTCATGCGCTTTACAATAAATTCAGGGAGAACATCTGACATATTTACTGAAGCAAGACCCGGTTGATAGGAGGTTTGATTGAGACTACTAGATACTTGATTTTCAAGAAAGTCCACTAATTGTTGGGCTGGGGCACTTTGCGTTTTTCCGGCCAGCTCCCAGGCTCTTTTTTCAACATGAGATTGGAACTCTAGCGCTGCTAAAGGGCCATATTTTTGAAATTGGGGGATGTCATCTAGTTCTACTGATACTACCATCCCCGAATTGGCATATTTCCCATCCCGACGAGAAGGACTCATTCCATTTACTACTAGCTCCCCTTCATCTGTAGCAGCCGGGACGATGAATCCTCCTGGACACATACAGAAGGAAAACATACCTCTTTGCTTGCTTTTGATGCTAGTCTGGCAGCTAATAGAATATGCTGAAGGTGGTAGATATTGTCCTCTATCACCATGATACTGGATTTGATCGATGAGTGGTTGAGGATGTTCGATTCTCACTCCTAAAGCGAAGGCCTTCGCTTCTATCAATACTTTTCTCCTATTTAGGAGATGAAAAATATCTCTTGCAGAATGACCTGTCGCCAATATCACTCCTTTCCCTCGAATCTCCTGATTGTCTGAAGTGATGACTCCTTGAAGCTCATCTCCATTGATAATGAGGTCGGAAACTTTGGTATTAAATAATATTTCTCCACCATGTTCAATTACAGATTCTCTAAGGGCTGTGACAATCTTAGGGAGCTTATTGGTGCCAATATGAGGGTGTGCTTCAAAAAGGATTTCTTCAGTAGCGCCATGTGCTACTAGAATCTCGAAAATTCTACGAATACTTCCTCGTTTTTTGGAGCGAGTGTAGAGTTTGCCATCTGAATAAGTACCCGCGCCACCTTCTCCAAAGCAATAGTTGGAGTCAGGGTTTACTTTGTGTTCTTTGTTAATGGCGGCCAGGTCTCTCCTGCGCGCCCTAACGTCTTTGCCCCTTTCGATGACAATAGGCTTTAAGTTGAGTTCGATACATTTCAATGCGGCAAAAAGACCTGCAGGCCCTGCCCCGACTATGATAACCTCAGGTTTGTCTGAAACTAAATGCTGAGAAGGTCTGTACTCTACGAATTCCGTCTCGAAAGGCTTGTCATTGATACTCACCGCGAGGTTAACACGGACACGTTTTCTTCGAGCATCAATGGATCTCCGATTGATTTGGAAATACTGACCTTCTCGAAGCAGTTTCTTTGCTTTAAGAAATCCCTTGAGATTGTCTTCGTCAAATCCTACTTCGGGATTGACTTCTAGTTCGTGTTGCTTCATGTCTATTGAAGAAAAACACTTCGATATTGTGATAGAAAATTTTTAGATACCTTCAGCCTCTACTGTCTCCACTTCAGGGACCATTCTTTTAAGGAGGTTCTCGATTCCAGCTTTCAAAGTGACAGTGGAAGATGGGCAACCAGAACACGAGCCCTGTAGCGTTACTTTCACTGTTCCTTCATTGAAAGAGTGGAAAGCGATTGCCCCACCGTCCATTTCGACGGCTGGTTTGATGTATTCGTCTAGTATACCCACAATTTTTTGCTCCAGGTCAGCGGTACTTGTGGTACTTTCCGCTTTACCAATGGCAGGCATCTCTGGCGCTTTAGCTGTTGATTCGGTTAGGAGCGGAGCACCTGTCTCTAAATAGGATTTGATCAATTCCTGCACTTCACCCTTAACTTCATACCAATCTGTTTCGGCAGTCTTAGTGACCGTGACAAAGTTGCTCATAAAGAACACACCTTCTACATAAGGTAGTTCGAAGAGTTTCTGCGCTAATGGTGAATCGGAAGCGCTTTCGACTGTCCTAAAGTCATGATTTTCTCCCTCGCTAACCAACATGAAGTTGGCGACAAACTTCAATGAGTTTGGGTTAGGGTTTGACTCGGTATATAAATTGATTACTTGATTCTCTGCCATGATCTACGTCTTTGAATGATCAAAACACAAAGTTGGGGCAATAGTTCAGGAAAGTAAAATGAATTTACCTCATGATTTGAATCTGGATACAATGGTTCCTTCCCGAGGGTCCCCGACCGGTCGTCCAGATGGAAATGACAGGCGGCAGAGCCTTGGCGAGGGTAGGGCCTTAAAACTTATGCAGCCTGGTCTCCTAGTTCACCTTCGCTGCTGGCGACCAGTGTAGAAACTGTGGCATCGCCTGTAACGTTTACAACAGTCCTGCACATATCCAATATTCGGTCTACCGGGAAAATAATGGCAATCCAGGCAGGATTTAATCCTACGGATTCTAAGACAATGATCATAAGTACAAGACCGGCGCTCGGAATAGCTGCTGCGCCGATGGAGGCGAGTGTAGCCGTAAGGATAATCACAAGTTGCTGGGAAATGGTAAGGTCCACCATATGCAGTTGTGCCATGGAAATGACCGCAACAGCCTGGTAAAGGCTTGTACCATCCATATTGACAGTAGCACCAATGGGAAGTACGAAGCTGGTGACCTTTTCAGGGACCTTAATGTTTTTGTGCATACAATCCATCGTCACTGGAAGTGTAGCTACTGAAGAAGAGGTAGAGAATGCTGTGATCTGTGCATCTCTGATACCACTCAGAAAACGCTTGTAGCTCAAGTTTTTGATAGCGAGGGCTACGACTGTTGGGTAGAAAGCAAATACCATCAAGGCAAGACCGAAAACCAGTACTAAAGAATACTGCAGTAGAAAGCCGAGTAACTCGAAAAACTTATCAGGATCGGTACCGGCGGCTTTCACAATCTGGCCAGCCATCAATGCAAATACGAAAACAGGCATCACCTGCATGACCATCATCACCATTTTCACGAAGACGTCATTCAATCCTTCTATCACCACAAGAACAGGTTTGGCTTTTTCTTGAGGAATGGAGACCAAAACGATACCAAAGAATATGGCAAAAAAGATAATCTGAAGCATGGCCATATCTGCCAGTGACTGGAAAATATTGGATGGGACTACATCCACCAAAGGTTGCAAAGGGCCTTGTTCTTTAGCGCTTTCAGCTTTGTTCAGTTTGTCTTCTACCCAGGCATTTTGACCCGCACCTCCTTCTTTCTCTATCACCTTAGCGACAAGGTCTCTATTGGCAGGATCACAAGTGACGCAGATGTCGTCTAATTTTTCAACGCCTGGAGTGCTTTTTTGCCATAATTCGTAGCTGACTCTGAATTCCTGTCGGATTTCGTCGCTAACTCTCGTGCCAGGCTTGTAAATGTTTACGACGATCAATCCAACAATTACTGCTATGAAGGTGGTGACAAGGTAAAGACCTAGCGTCTTAGCACCAAGCCTTCCAAGTTTCTTGACATCCTGAAGAGACGCTACTCCCGCTATAATCGAAAATAGGACTAACGGGACTGCAATCAACTTTAGAATATTGATGAAGATATCACCGAAAGGCTTCACATAGTCCAGTGTGAACTGATTCCATCCGAACTGCACAGAAAGAAAAGCATATACTGTTCCAAGAATGAGTCCAATGATTACTTTGATGTGCAAGGGAAGCTTCCGCATGT
>CAZZHO010000178.1:0-9610 GCA_964653795.1 uncultured Roseivirgaceae bacterium
CAGGGTACCTGAGGATTGTCCTTAATTTTTCCGGGGCAGTCCTTCTAGGATCTGACAAGTAGATCTCATGATGTTTTCCCGTAACCTCCAGGTCGTTTTCAGCTACAAACGCCATCAGTTTTTCTATAGACTCTTTCTCCTCGTCATAGGATCCAGTATGCAGCACTTGCACGCTTCTTCCTTCATTAATGAGCTCGAATTTGACCTTATCCAAATCCGTCATTTCCGGTTTTCTGGCTTTCACATTTTCCATAGCTCTGAAATAGGTCGCCTGCTCCACAAAGTCCGGCATACGGATAGCGATTTTCCAGCACCAGCTATCTCTGGGTGCTTGCTCAAATTCTTCCTGACTATCTATTCCACCCTCGATCCACCAGAAGCCTTCCATTTTCGGTACGGTGAAGTCCAGATCATCCGCCTTGCTGATGAATTTAATTGTATAACCCACAGCATAGAGCATTTCTATTGCCCCAAGAAACTGTGGATCCTCTGGCGCACTTTGGCCAGATATCGTCAAATAATAATACGCATCCAGATCCACTAATTGCGGCTTTTTGGTGGCCTTGTAGTAAGAAGGATCTTCTTTGATTAAGTCAACTTTTGAGATTACCATGATTTTAGATTTTATGAGTTTGAGATTTAATTTTCGAATGCCATGAGTGGCTGAAAGTGATGCATCTGCATGCTGGTTTCCTCTATTACCTGGAAGATTTCGGCCGCCTCAGGCACTTTCATCACCTCTTCCGCCGCTTTGACCGCCAAGTCCTGACTTTCCCAGTACACCAGGTCCATCCAGTTGCCATTTTCATCTACTGACAGCTTACGACTGATAAAGCCGTCATACCCTTTTACCAGGTCGTTCAATCTCTCCAGTGCCGCTTGCGCCTGACCTTGTGAGTAGCCCTCTTTTGTTTTGAAGATGACCACCTCGATTGCTCCGATTTCCTTGTCCATGTTCTTTTCCATTTGTTGGCAACCCGCCAAGACAGTGCAGATCACCAAGTATCCTTTTAAGTTCATGATCCAAAGAAATTCGTCTGAGTGACAGCCTTATGTCACCGTTTTTTTAGGAGTGTAATTTTTTTTAGGAGAAAAAATGCATCACCCGATCCTAGGTACTCCGGCTTTCACCTTTACTCCTCGCTACACTGCGGGGTACCGGCTCTATCCGGTCTAGTTGGCCAGGGCATTCCCATTGTTCTAAATTTGTATTTCAGCAAGGTTCCATGAAGGTCGTATCCCAGTTCCAGCACGAAGACATTCAAGCATTTCGATTCGGCTATGCCCCTATTGGCAAGCCCAGCATGAATGTGCACATCTTCTTTGTTGATGGCCTTTTGATTGATACTGGGCAGCCCAATATGCGCAAGGAGATTTTTGCCAAGGTTTCATCACTGCCGGTGGATCAGATATTCATTACCCATTTCCATGAGGACCACACAGGCAATGTCGATATGTTAGCCAAGCACTTTGATTGCCCGGCTTACTCAACTGCAGCTTGCGCCGAAATCATGAAAGAGGTAAAGCCCATCAACTGGGCGCAAAAGATCGCATGGGGAGATCGGCCGCCTTATCATGGGCTTACGCCTACCGAGGAAGTTATCAAAACCCCTAACTATGAGTTTCAGGTCATCCCCATTCCAGGCCATGCACCAGATATGGTGGCACTCTACGAACCCAATAAAAAATGGCTCTTCTCGGCTGACCTTTATGTCAACACGCACATTAACTACTACTTAAGGGGCGAGAATATGAAGCAGCAGATTGCTTCCACTAAAAAAATACTAGAGCTGGACTTTGATACGATGTTCTGTTCACATCGTCCCCAGCTCACTGGCGGAAAACAGAAACTCCATAAGAAGCTAGCCTTTCTGGAAGACTACTATGAAAAAGTACTGACCCTTCACAAGGAGGGAAAATCCCCCCAGCAAATCATGAAGGAGTTACGACTCAAGGAATCCTGGCCTATCAGACTCATGTCCGGAGGGGACCTGTCTCAATTACAAATGGTGAAGTCCGTGACGGACTTTGTTTAAAAGTGATGACAGCAAGTTTGGTAAGGCGTCCCAATAATAGATTGCTTCGTCGTTCGTACCTCACTCCTCGCAATGACGAAATACAAAGTGACGGTTATAGAGAAAACGTCATCGCGAGCTTGCGAAGCGATCTCATTAAGACACAATTAGTGTTTAAAGACCAGGGAATGCCCAAGATATGATTCACACACTTCCCTTGAAATGCACCAAATACTACCCATGATGCTTATAAAGCTCCGTTGAATATTCTTTCATAAGGTCTTTGAGACTGTCGGGTGATTCTATTTCTACCTGATCGCCGTAGGACATCAGCCAGCGAGCTAGCCACTCGTACCAGGGAGTGATGAACTTCATCCGAATACCATCTTCCAGCTCTTCCTCCTCTACATAACCCAGATTGTATTTCTGCTCCCCAAGGAATCGTGCCATCGTCTTGGTGAATTTTACCCAGGCCACTTTAGCATCAGTGCCGACAATAGATCGGTTCAAAAATTCCAGGTAATTGGGGTGCTGATCAGGATCGTAGGTGTGGGTGGTGATTCGAAGCTTCTGAATTCTATCTGTCCTGAAGTCCCGCAGGTCTTCCCGCAGCAAACAATGCGCAATCAAGTGCCATCTGGAGGAATAATACACCAGCCCTAAAGGCTCCACTTCTCTCTTGGTCAGTTCCTGCTTGTAGTTACTTTGATATTCAAAATCGAGGGTCCGCTTCGACCCAATGGCAAACTGAATGTCGGCCAAATGCGAATCTGGAAATCCCTGATGTTGCACCGAGGGGGATGGCATAATCGTCACATTATTCTCAAGCCCCTCCACAAATTCCCTATCAGCATACCGCAATACTGCTTTTACCTTGGTCAAGGCCTCTTCGACCTTCTTGCAGGTTTCCGCATCGGCATTTTTCTCAATGAACTTAGATCCAAGAATTAAGGAAGCGGCCTCCTCTTTATTGAATACTACAGGCGGCAAATGGTAGCCCTCTGCTATGAAGTATCCCTCACCGGCATCTCCCCCAATCGGCACACCTGTTTCGATGAGTGCCCTGATATCTCTGAAGATTGTCCTGCGACTCAACTCAAATCGGTCCTCTATGTCGTCCATGGTAGTACGGCTGCGGCTTTGGAGCAAGATGAGGATGGCGTTGAGTCGGTCGATGCGGTTCATGGGGAGCGAAGTATTTCGGTAAAAAAACAGATGATTCCTATTTTCTCCAAAAGGATAGGCGCAGGGAAAGCCTTAATTTTGATGCGTGGAATTTGAGGAATATCTGAAATCAAAAAAGATCGATCCTGTAGGCTTCAAAAAGGCGGAAACAGATCAATATGAAGATTTTGATCGTCTCTTTTCACAAATGCATCCAGAGAGCTTCACTGCTCAGAAGCTTTTTCTCATCAACGACATCCGCCGGCGGTTTACCCTGAAGGAAGAGACGATGGCAACGAAAGCTCCTGCAGCAGCTCGGCCCAAACCAGTTATCAGGCCAAAACCCACTGGTGAGGAAGCTACTCCATCTAAGCCAAAAATTGCGGCAAAGCCAAAGGTCCCTGGGACCAAGCCTGTCATGAAGCCAAAAGTACCTGGAGTTAAACCCGTGATGAAACCGAAAGTGCCAGGTTCTTCCACTTCAGATACCGAAGAGGCCCCTGCTAAAAAGCCGGTTGTAAAACCCAGGATTCCTGGTGCTAAACCGATCACAAAGCCGCAAACGAGTGCTTCGGAGAATGCTGATCAGGAAAAAACTGCAGCGAAGAAACCCGTGATCAAGCCGAAAATTCCGGTCAAACCCAAAGTGCCCGGAATATCAACCACTAGCGCAAGCAAGCCTGCGATGAAGCGGCCGGTAATAAAGCCTAAAATCAAACCGGCTAACACTGAAACGCAAAACGAAGAAAACAAAGAGGCTTCTCAGCCGGAGGCAAAAAAGAAACCTCAAATGAGACCTAAGATTACCCCTAGAAAGAAAGATTGAAACAACATGTACGCAAGCCTTAAAACCAAACTAGAAAAAGAAATAGCGGACATCAAGTCTGCCGGATTATACAAGCGAGAACGCGTTATCGCGTCACCACAGGACGCTGTGATCAAGCTGGAAGATGGATCCGAAGTGATCAACTTCTGCGCCAACAACTACCTGGGACTTTCTTCCAATCCAAAGGTGATAGAAGCAGCGCATGCGGCTATAGACGAAAGAGGTTACGGGATGTCATCTGTCAGGTTCATTTGTGGAACACAGGACATTCACAAACAGCTGGAGCAAAAGATTTCCGAATTCCTGGGCATGGAAGACACCATTCTTTACGCAGCAGCCTTTGATGCAAATGGAGGCGTATTCGAGCCTCTTTTAGGACCTGAAGACGCGATCATTTCCGATTCATTGAATCATGCTTCCATCATTGATGGGGTAAGACTTTGTAAGGCCCAGCGATTGCGATACGCGCATAATGACATGGCCGACCTGGAGGCCAAGCTACAAGAAGCTTCAGAGGCTAAGGTCAAAATCATCGTGACAGATGGTGTGTTCTCCATGGACGGAACCATCGCGCAGTTAGACAAGATCTGCGAATTGGCGGAAAAATACGATGCAGTGGTCATGACAGATGAGTGCCACAGCAGTGGTTTCATCGGGAAAACTGGTCGGGGTGTACATGAGTACCGAGGTGTGATGGATAAAGTGGATATCATCACCGGAACACTCGGCAAAGCCCTTGGTGGTGCTTCCGGCGGGTTTACGTCCGGCAAAAAAGAAATCATCGACATTCTCCGCCAGCGATCCAGACCATATCTGTTTTCTAACACACTAGCACCTTCGATTGTGGGAGCTTCTATTGCAGTGATTGACATGCTGTCTGAGACTACTGAGCTGCGCGATAAGCTGGAGTTCAACACCAGGTACTTCAGAGAAAAGATGACCGAAGCTGGCTTTGATATCAAGCCCGGTGACAGTGCCATCGTGCCTATTATGCTGTATGATGCGGTCTTGTCTCAGGAAATGGCTGCCAAGTTGTTAGAGAAAGGCATTTACGTCATCGGCTTCTACTTCCCTGTGGTACCAAAAGGCCAGGCCAGAATCAGAGTGCAACTATCGGCTGTCCACGATCAGGAGCATTTGGATCGCGCAATTGCTTCTTTCACTGAGGTGGGGAAAGAGCTTGGAGTTCTGAAGTAGCTTATGTTGAAAGATTGGCTGATCGAAAAATTAGCAGAAGAAGCGGCTGTTTCCACAGAGGAGATATCTGCCGATCAGCCATTTGAAAATATGGATTTAGATTCCTTATCACTTTTGAATATTGCTTTCGAGTTAGAAGCAAAGCTGAATAGGGAAATCAATCCCTCCGTTTTCACAGAATTCAATACAGTTAACAAATTTTTGATGTGGGTAGAGGGTCAAACGTAATATGGAACCCTTATACAACTGGGTATTTTGAGAACCCGTACCCTCACCTGGCACAATGTAGAGCTGAAAATCCGGTTCAAATCGGATCTCATGGATCTTGGATGATCTTTCGACACGAGGATGTAAGTAAAATACTCAGATCTAATGATTATTTGGTTTCGGACCTAAGTGCTTACTTCGCCGAAAAGGAACCCTATATTTTTAAAAGCTCCCCTGAAAGCTGTCCCTACCTTTCAAAGGCCACTAGACAATGGCCAATGTACCTGAATGGCGAGCATCATAGAAAAGTGAGAACAGCGATAGCCCGGGCTTTCAGCTCGCTGGAAATTGATCCGATTATAGAGAAAGCATTGCACATCACCACTCCGCAGTTTAATGCTAAAAGTACATTTGACTTAGTTGATTACTGTTCTTCTTTTATTCTGGAAGTGATAAAAGGAGTATTCAATATCAGCAATGAACATTACCTCCAAGAACTCAGACATTATTCAAACTTATTAGCAAAAAGTCAGGATCTTTTTGTCCCCAAACAGGTTTACGTGGAGATAAACGATAAGCTTCTCTGGGGCAAAGAACTCTTCCCAAAATCGGACTTCCGGGCCATATTGGAATCGTCAATGGACGGTGAGGGTTTGTCGTCAGATGATCTCTACTCCCTTCTGGCCATATCATTGATGGCCGCATTTGAAACCTCTAAAGACAACCTAAGCCTCGCATTGCTAGAATTGATGAAAAGTGAAGAACTGATTGAAAGCACTCAATCAACCCAAGCTGAGAGCCAGAACTTACTGATTGAGGAATTGCTAAGATTCTCGTCCCCTTTACAATATACCGTTCGTGTAAACAAGTTTGATACGAGTGTTGGATCGGCAACCATTCCTGCTAACAGCAAGGTTTATTTATGCCTCGCAAGTGCCAATAGAGACCCTGAAGCCTTCAAGGAGCCAAATACAGTCTTTCCCCATCGGAATCCAAATCCTCACCTTTCTTTCGGCGGGGGCCAGCACTTTTGTCTGGGTGCTTCAATAGCCAGAGCAGAAATGCGGCAATGTCTCAAACCCATGACTTTGTTTTTGGCCAACTACGAACCTATTGAAGCTCAGCAGAAGTGGTCTAAACAAATATTTATGCGTACAGCTTCCGCCCTTCCTCTTAAGAAAAAATAAATGGCTAATCTCAATATTTTATTCATTGGCCTTTATACCCTTTTATCCCTGATAATCTGCATCGCTCTACCTAAACATCACAGATGGAAAGGCTTACTTACGACCTCTATACTCTTTTATTCTGGATTAATTGGCTTCAAGTTCATCATCATTCTTTTCGTGAGTCTCTACACTTTTTACAGTGCTTTCTCCATCCATCAAAGGAAAATTGGACCTATGCTTCCAGTTTCTCTAATTCTGTTACCACTATTTCTATCTAACTTGATCGTCGGTGAGTCTCATTTTCAGGAGTTCCAGAGAAGTTTCGAGCATTCCAACGCCAATTTATTGGGAGTTACGAACTGGAGGTCTTTCATCCAAATCCTAGGCTTATCATATCTATCTTTCAACGCCATTAGTTATTTGATCGATGTAGATCGAAGGTACATCGAACCAGAAAAGAACTTTTTTAAGCTATTACTTTATCTCATCTTTTTGCCCCTGGTTTTCTCCGGCCCACTTCATCGCTATCAATATCTGTCCCAGCATTTTGAAGGAATAGAAGTAACTAATGACTCCCTGTCTAGGGGCTTTCGGCTAGCCTTATTTGGTTTCTTTAAGATGTTGATAGCCTCCAGGCTCTTTGAATTTTTAGTCAAGCTGCAGTCCACTTCGATCTCTGGACTCTATTACCTATTGGTCGGAACACTCTTTTTTTTCTTCCTTTACTTGTCCTTTAGCTCATTTATTGACCTTTCTCAGGGGATTGTTCAGCTTTTCGGAATTCGGGCAAAAGACAATTTCAGCAATAGAGTCTACTTCTCTTCCTCAAGACAGGAGTTTTGGAAAGGTTGGCACATTACACTGAACCACTGGTTTCGGGACTACTTGTTTTTCCCATTAGCAAAAAGAGACAGAAAAAGAAGATTTACCGATGTTATTCTGCTTATAACATTTCTGGCCATAGCTGTATGGCATGGTTTTACGATAGCGCTTCTTTTTTGGGGAATTGCAAATGGAGTTTGGATCATTCTTGAAAGGAAGATGTCGTTTAAGCTTTCCGGCAAACTGAAAAGTGTTCTCGGACCTTTTTATCATTTGGTATTATCCAGCCTACTCGCATTGATTTTTATATCGTCTGATATATCCGAAACATTTAAAAGACTAGTAGGACCGACTCATTTTCCGAGTGATTTCATCAACACTTTTGGAATCAATCCCATCATCGTTTTAGGGTGTTTTTTATTGATGGATTTTCACAACATGAAGGCTAATGACAAAAGGTTCGATGATTACCTGGAGAATAAGTCCACCATTTATAGATGGGCTGTTTACCTCAAGCTGACCTTTATCCTAATGTTTCTTGGGACCTCCTTCGATATTGGTAACTATTACAACCAATTCTAAGGTGGCTATTATAAGATCATTAGTGAAATTGGCGATACTACTAGCGGTAATTGGTGGTGTTCTGCTACTTACTCATAATGAGGATTCCTACACACCTTCCACGAGATTGAAAGAGCTAAAAACTCTTTGGAAACACATAGACGATTCCGATACTCTCAACTACTTTGTGGGTTCCAGTAGGGTAAGTGCCAGTATTAATGACAAGCTCCTTGATTCGTTGAGCTCCTCGAAGCAACGATTCCACAATTTGGGGGTGAATCATTTCTCTTTCATTGAAAATACGGTGTTGGCAGACTATTTACTTGGTACTCCAGGCTACAAAAGGATTTTTGTAGAATTATCTCCAATCAGAACTAAGGCCCATACAAGTCTACTCCCTCTATGTCAACAACTCGATGTTAATCCTGTCAACAGTGTTGCTACTATCATGGCCTTCAGTGGATTTCAAATTATACCCGTGGTAGAAGATATTGTGGTCCATCAAGCATCTTCCATTCTCTTGAGACGCAATACCCTCAAAAGTTACATAGGATTGGAAGCGCAAGAATCTATAAAGGATTGGTTTGGATATAGGTCCTGGAATTCGCCCGTAACCATACCAAGAGATCCACTTTTCCTAAGACTAGAGGATTTTGAGGCTACTGCACATATCCCCTCCAAGATAGATATGTACCTGAAAGTAATAGGAAAGTTGACTATCAAAGCCAAGAAGCATAATGCTCAGCTGATTTTTTTCTTACCCATGACCTTTAGGCGAGAGGAGGAGAGAGCAATTACTATTCCCATTTTCAATAAACTGGCAAAACCCAATCGACTTGAGTACTCTGCCAGTTTTGTAGAGCAAATTGGTAAAACCGCCTTACTGTCTGATAGTTTTCATTATCATGGGCAAGGAGCGACGTTGTACTCGGAGCTGTTCTCTCAAGAGCTGAAGAACAAAGGGTTTTGATAGACCAGTTTAAGCTCATCGAACAAACAATTTACCTAATTAGCCCTTTCTCATCCAAAATACCAATAACATCAGCAGGAAGATGAACGTTATGGTCAATTGAAAATATGAAAACTGGCTTTCTTTTTACGTTTTTCTTCCTTGGGTTTTGCATCATATCATGCGTGGATGATGATTTTGGCGAAGGTTGTGGAGATATCCCACCTCACTTTGAAATCCTTGGAATAGGATCTTCCAATCTCCAATTTGTCGAAAGGGATATAAATCCATATGAGATCCTGAACTCAGAAGACACCATATCATGGGATGCTTACTTTACTCGATTCCAGTTTGAAATGGCTTTCATCTCCTCCAACAATCGTTTCGGCGCATCGGTTATGGCCTTGTCTTGCGTCCCGATAGGTTACAAGGGTGATAAGATTGGGATAGAAGGGCTCACCATCAAAACAGCGAATGACTATAACGAGAACTATCCCGCAGGGTCGGTCATCAATGATATTGTACTTACCAATATCTGGACGTACACAACTGACGACTTTTCAACTTTCAAACCGGTCTCAGAATACATCGATGAAAACGCAGATGGGGTCATGAACCAAACATTTGAGCTGAAGTTGATGGAAGCACCTGACGAGGTAAAGTCATTCGCCTTTGACATTACCTACACGCTCAACAATGG
>CAZZHO010000179.1:0-9548 GCA_964653795.1 uncultured Roseivirgaceae bacterium
GACCAGGAGTACTTGCCGGTCAAGAAGTGACTGACCTACTGAACTACGCAAACGAAAAGCAATTCGCTCTCCCAGCAGTAAATGTTGTGGGCACTAACAGCATGAATGCCGTAATGGAAACTGCAAAAACGGTAAACTCTCCAGTAATCATTCAGTTTTCCAACGGAGGCGCAGCGTTCATAGCTGGTAAGGGACTTGCAGCTGAAGGACAGGATGCCGCTATCGCTGGTGCTATTGCCGGTGCCAAGCACGTTCATGAGATGGCAGAAAGATATGGCGTGACTGTCATTTTACACACCGACCATTGTGCTAAGAAATTGCTTCCTTGGATGGATGGCATGATGGATGCCAATGAGAAGCATTTTGAACAAACAGGAAAAGCATTGTTCTCCTCTCATATGTTGGACCTATCAGAAGAGCCGCTTGAAGAGAATATCGAAATAAGTGCCAAGTATTTCGAGCGAATGCATAAAATAGGTATCACGCTGGAAATCGAACTTGGTGTCACTGGTGGAGAAGAAGATGGCGTAGACAATACAGATATTGATAACTCCAAATTATACACTCAACCAGAAGAGGTAGCTTACTCTTACGAAAACCTGAAAAAGATAGGTGATGCATTCACTGTTGCTGCTGCTTTCGGAAATGTCCACGGTGTTTATAAGCCTGGTAATGTCAAATTGACTCCTACTATCCTTAAGAATTCTCAGGATTTCATCCAAGAAAAATTCGGAACTGGCCACAACCCTGTGAATTTTGTATTTCATGGTGGATCAGGGTCTACTACCGAAGAGATCAGAGAAGCTATTTCTTACGGAGCTATCAAAATGAATATTGATACCGATATACAATGGGCTACATGGGAAGGAATTAAAGACTACTATAATGAGTTCCAAGGCTACTTACAGGGACAAATAGGAAACCCTGAGGGGGATGATGTACCTAATAAGAAGTATTACGATCCTAGAAAATGGTTAAGAGAAGGTGAGAAAAGTTTTGTGAAGAGATTGACCAAAGCTTTTGAGGATTTAAATAACATCGGACAAAACGTTTGATCTTAAATTGAAGACTTGTAAGATCCTTAAAAAACTAGCCCTTTCCATCATTGGAGGGGCTTTTTTGTTATATAGCTGTCAACCAAAAGCAGAGAATATGCCTGTGTCAAGTAACTCTGAAATTGATCAGAAACCAGAGCGAATAGTCCTTTACCAAGTGATGACCCGCTTGTTCGGTAATGTGAACACCAATAACAAGCCCTGGGGAACTATAGAGGAAAATGGAGTGGGTAAATTCAATGACTTCACACCCAAGGCCCTTGAAGAAATAAAGGCCATGGGCTTCACTCATATCTGGTATACAGGCGTAATTGAACATGCAGTTCTAACCGATTATTCTAAATATGACATTGCATCCGATGATGCGGATGTGGTCAAGGGCAGAGCTGGCTCTCCCTATGCCATCAAAGACTACTACGACGTTAATCCCGACTTAGCAGAGTCAGTGCCAGATAGAATGAAAGAATTCGAGGCACTCATCATGAGAAGTCATGAAGCTGGACTGAAAGTATTTATTGATTTCGTACCCAATCATGTGGCAAGAAATTATATATCGGACAGCAAACCCGAAGGGATAGAAGATTTTGGCGCTGATGACGACAAGGCCATTCGCTTCGACCCCAACAACAACTTTTACTACATCCCAGGAGAGCCATTTGTTATCCCAACTAATAACAGCACAATTGGCGGAGAACCAGTAAAATCACAAGACAATATTTTCAAGGAGAACCCTGCAAAAGCAACAGGAAATGACGTCTTTTCGTCAACACCAAGTGTTAATGACTGGTTTGAAACGGTCAAGCTCAACTATGGAGTTGACTATCTGGACAATCGAAAAACTTACTTTGACCCTACTCCTGACACCTGGCTGAAGATGAAAGACATTTTATCATTCTGGTCTGCCAAAGGAGTCGATGGCTTTAGATGCGATATGGCAGAAATGGTTCCGGTAGAGTTCTGGAGTTGGGTAACCAAGGAATTGAAACGAGATTATCCTGAAATTCTCTTTCTCGCCGAGATTTATAATCCCGACAATTATCGCAACTACATCCATACCGGAGGATTTGACTACTTATATGACAAAGTAGAATTGTACGATACTCTGAAATACATCATTCAGGGGAACGCCACTACAGATGGTATCACTTCTATCTGGCAACGTCAAGAAGGAATAGGAAATCACATGCTCAGGTTTCTTGAAAATCACGATGAGCAGAGAATTGCTTCTCCGGATTTTGCTGGGGATATGAACAAAGGGATTCCTATGATGGCCGTCACGGGCTTCATGCATCAAGGGCCTGTTATGATGTATTTCGGGCAAGAAGTTGGGGAGCCTGGCAAAGGATTTTCAGGCTTCGGAGGAGATGACGGCAGAACCACCATTTTTGATTACTGGGGAGTGCCTGAGCATCAAAAATGGCTGAATGACGGAAAGTTTGATGGTGCCAACTTAAGTGAAAACCAACTGAAATTAAGAGCCCGGTACATCCGCATACTGCAAGAAGTAAACGAATATTCAGCAATCAGGTCCGGCGGATTCTTTGATCTTCACTACTTCAATAGAAACGCAGACTATCAAGGATACAGCGATAAGATATATGCTTTCCTGAGGCATAACGAAGAAGAAAACCTGTTGATCGCTGTGAACCTAGGAGGTGAATCGCAAGAAATATCTGTCAAGATCCCAGAAGCCGCCTGGCAGGCAATGAACATCTCTAAAGAAGAGATCATGATCTCCGGAAAATTCGAAATGGACATTCAGCGTGGAACAACTATGAACTATGATATTGAGACTGAATTAAAATTTGTGGTTCCAGCATACGATTATGTAATCTTGCAACTCAACTAACCCCGAACAATAATTAGATGAGTATTAAGCATATAGCGGTCCTTGGTGCAGGGACCATGGGCAATGGTATAGCACACGTATTTGCTCAAAGCGGCTATAATGTCAACTTGATTGATCTATCAGCATCAGCACTTGAAAAGGCTTTAGTCACCATTGGCAAGAACCTCGACCGCCAAATCAAAAAAGAGCTTATAACGCAATCTGATAAAGATTCTATTTTAAGTAGAATCAATACCCAGACGTCTCTGTCATATGGTGTAAAAGATGCTGACTTAGTCGTGGAGGCTGCTACTGAAAACATTGATATAAAACTCAAAATATTCGAGGATTTAGACCAGAAGGCGCCTGACCATGCCATACTATCCACCAACACTTCGTCTATTTCTATTACCAAGATCGCTTCAGTTACGAAAAGACCAGATAAAGTCATCGGCATGCACTTCATGAATCCTGTGCCCGTCATGAAATTGGTGGAGGTAATAAGAGGCTATGCCACTTCTAATGAGACTACTTCCATCGTGATGGAGCATAGCCAAAAGCTGGGTAAAGTCCCTTTAGAAGTAAATGACTATCCAGGATTCGTAGCCAACCGCATATTAATGCCCATGATCAATGAAGCTATTTATAGCCTATTTGAAGGGGTTGCGGGGGTCAATGAAATCGATACTGTCATGAAATTGGGAATGGCCCATCCAATGGGTCCACTTCAATTAGCAGATTTTATTGGGTTGGATGTATGCCTATCAATTTTAGATGTTTTGCATGAAGGTTTCGGAAATCCTAAGTATGCACCCTGCCCACTATTGAAAAATATGGTCACGGCTGGTTATCTTGGGGTCAAATCCGGAGAGGGCTTCTACGCTTACACACCAGGTTCGAAAGATTTGGTGGTGAGTAAGATGTTTCTCTAAGGTCACCAAACTAACTTATTAGAGCATTTGAAGTCTCTTCAGAAGATATTTTTAAATGAGCAGATAATCATTTATGTGATTATTCTGAATGCCATCATACTCTTTGTGATGGGGTTTCCAGGTCTTCAAGACTCACTAGTCTTAGAAGGAGTTGACCTGGTCTTTACTGTGTTTTTTGCATTTGAGGCCTTTTTTAAGATTAGGATGTATGGTTGGTATCTATACATCCGAAATTCCTGGAATAAGTTCGACTTCTTCCTGGTAGCGATTTCTATACCTTCATTATTCGCATTTCTTGCGTTTGTGCCGGACGTTTCTTTCTTATTAGTTTTTAGGTTATTGCGGATTTTAAGAATCCTTCGATTCCTAAAATTCATTCCGAACATCAAGGAGATGTTCGCCGGAATTCAGCGTGCATTTAGAGCATCAATCTTTATTTTGATTGTTCTATTTATTTATAATCTGTTGCTGGCGGTGCTGAGCACCTTCTTGTTTGGTAAAATCTCACCAGCCCTTTTTGGTAATCCTCTTCTCTCCTTATTCTCCATCTTTCAGATATTCACTGTTGAAGGATGGAATGATATTCCCAAGGAAATGATGAAGGCCGTACCACACGATTCATGGATGAGTGCCTTTATTCACGCTTACTTCGTACTAATTGTGTTGTCAGGAGGAATCTTTGGCTTCTCAATTGTCAATGCCATCTTCGTTGATGAGATGATGAAAGACAATAATGACGACCTGGAAGCAAAAGTCGATGAATTGAATAGAAAAATGGATAGGATTCTAAAGGAACGGGATCCTTAACTCACTTTCGCTGAATCAAATCCCACTTGTTGCCATACAAGTCTTCCCACACCACCACCTTTCCATATACTTCATCTCTGGGTTTCTCCGTAAAGTGGACGCCAGCAGCTAACATCCTATCATAATCCTGGTCGAAATGATCAGTCTCAATAAAAAGAAACACCCTGCCACCGGTTTGATCACCTATTCTACTAGCTTGGGATGCATTTTTTGCTTTGGCCAACAGCAAGGCAGCTTCTGATCCCCGAGGTTTCACCACTACCCATCTCTTACCTTGCTTCATAGGCGTATCTTCAATTAATTCGAACCCAACCTTTTCCGTATAATAAGCAATGGCTTCATCATAATCTCTCACTACTAAAGCCAAACTGGTTATGCGCTGCCCCATTATTCTATAGAAATATTTACAGATCAAAGAAACAACAATCACCAACTAACATCCAGAACGGCCCAGTCAATAATTTCCAATGCTGTGGTTAATCCTGATACGTCCTTGTAAATATTACCATCTGCTCCAGAGTGATGACCATGCCCCACCAATTCCAAAAATACCGGGCCGGAACCGCCAAAGATTTTTGCCTCATAAATAACCGAAGGCTGACCTAGCAAACCAGTACCACCATGAAAATCATTGTCTTCGGGGAAACTAAACTCTGAAAAATATTCATTGTCATCAAACGCTACATTTAGCTCCATTTTTACAAGCAGAGTATCATTGCTAACAACATCAGCATCTAGCACAAAACTTCCAGATGGTGTGGCTCCCGATACAGCATCCACCAACGGCTCTTCTGGTGTAGGTGAGTATTTGCCATCCGAATATTGCTTATCTCTTTTGTGCGACCAATGTGGTAAAGCATCGACTCTGCGATATCGGTTACTTTCCTCACTCTTTGCACCATCATAGTCTTTAAAATTGTCCTTAGTCCTGTTTCCATAAAAGACCCCCTTAGCAGTACTGTATGTGACCATGAGGGTCTGGAGATAGTTACCTTCCTCGTCTTCAACCCAAATAGCAATCTGAGGATACCAAAAGTGTGGACCGTTCTTAACTGTTAACTCCAAAATCCTCCCCCCATGGCTTTTTTCGTACACGCTGAAACCTGAAGGTAATTTCTTCTCATTTTCTACCCTAAACTGAGAATACCATTTCCCTAAAGTGTCAAAAGAGTCAGAATATGCAAAGAACGGTGTGGCCACAGCTATCGTTAATGCTGGTATAAAAAGCCTCCTCTTAAGGAAATAGATCCTTAGGGATTTGAGGTTATTGAAGACGTGGAAACCAGCAAAGAACAAAAAAAGAGAACCGGAGAGAACATGTAGAACTACTGACCATTCCTCATAACCGAGTATGAATAACCTAAAACTTGTAGTAGCAATGGCCACCAATACAGTGGCCATTACAATGGATATTAGTCCACGACTCATTTAGTGGTATATAGTTGCTCTCGAATCGATGCAAGCTCTTCCCTAAGTTCCGCCGCTTTCTTTGCTGGTCTATCTGAGTATTTCTTAACCTCTAACTCCTCATTAGCATTTCTATTCAAAATCAGCTTTATCTGCTCAGCAGCCAATACCATTTTATTCAAGCTTTCTTTGTCATCTCCTCCTGGAGAAAAATCGACAGCTAACCTTCCTAAACTAGGATCCCAATCTGACTCGATACTCACAAGTTCTGACCGCAATTCTGTTAGAATTTTAGCCTCTGCTACTTTAGTATTTCCTGGCTTACAGGCGGAGGGATTACATCCCGGTTTTGATTCGTCTTTCTGCGAGAAAGCAACCAAGCTGACACCAAGAAAAAGTACTGTGAAAATTGTCTGTTTCATTATTTACATTTTTCAACCATTGACGAGCAAAGCAGAATTCGATGCTAACAATCGCAACTTTTTTTCACCAAACAGTCCTGTGGGTTGCCTAAGCTGTCGTATGAGAAGAAGCACATATCAACGAAGCGTCTATGCAATTTCTTTCTGGCACGTTGCACCTTTGACCTCAAAGTTGGTTCTGGTAAACCGTAAGCCTTAGCGAGCTCTTTCTGGCTCTTTCCATTTAAGTCAATTGCTCTGATAATCCTCTGATCCTCCTCCCCTAGCTCTTGCAGAAATACATCTAGACATTTTTCCAGTGAATGATATAAATCACCACGGTCTTCATCGGCGCTAAAAGAGGCCTCTGAAACTTCTACAATAATTTTAGCGGCACGGTAGTGATCAATAAGCCTGTTTCGCGCGACAGTAGCAATCCAGCCAGATAGATTTTTAATATTCTCAAACTGATGCCTGTTTTGAATGATTTTCAGGAACACGTCCTGTGTTAAATCCTTGGCTGTTTGTGCATCATTAACCCTCTTTACGAAGTAGTTATAAACGAATTGATAGTGGTCTTCCGTTTGCATATTGATAGTTATCCATAGGGAAGACGGAAAAGAGCCAAATAGATGCAAAAAAAGAAGAGTTTTATATACAAATCATTTGCTCCCAGGCGTCTCTTCTCTTAGAAGAAAAGTATTTTCGTGGATTACTATACCAACATGCGAGCTATAACACTTGGTCTGATCTTGTTGATCATTGGCTGCACACCACAAGAAACTGAAAGTAATTTGACTAACGAGTTAACAGCCCCAAAGGCGGAAAAGAAAGACTCTGCACTTACCGTGCATGGTGATACCCGAGTGGATCCTTATTTCTGGATGAGGTTATCTGATGAACAGAAGAATGCCGCTGAGCCAGACAATCAGACAAAAAAAGTCCTTGACTATTTGACGGCTGAAAATGATTTCACAAAATCAAAAATGTCGGACACTGAAGATCTTCAGGATAAGCTGTACCAGGAAATGACAGGCAGACTCAAAAAAGATGATGAGTCTGTTCCCTACTTCAAAAACGGGTATTGGTATTACTCGAAATATGAAGAAGGAAAAGAATATGCGATCTACTGCCGTAAAAAAGGATCATTAGAATCCAATGAGGAAATTATTCTAGACACCAACATTGAAGCTGAAAAGTACGACTATTATGGTGTTCGTGGCCTTGCGATCAGTCCTGACAATAAAATATTAGCCTTCAATGAAGATACGCTGAGTCGCAGAATCTACACTGTACGCTTCAAGGATCTTGAGACAGGAGAATACTTAAACGACCAACTACCCAATTCTGATGGTGGAGGTGCTTGGGCCAATGATAACAAAACCTTTTTCTATACTACAAAGAACAAAGTCTCTCTTCTTTCCGAGAAAATTCAACGCCATACTTTGGGCCTTCCGGCGGAAGACGATGTGGTAGTATATGAAGAGAAGGATCCTTCCTTTTACATAGGTGTTTACAGATCTAAATCTGGAGAGTACATTATTATCTACAACTCCAGCACTTTAGTGAGCGATTACCACATTCTAAGGGCAGACGATCCCTTTAGTCCTTTTATCCAGTTTACTCCCAGAGAAGAAGCTCATGAGTATAGCATAGACCATTTCGAGGATAAATTTTATGTACTCACGAACTGGAACGCCGAGAATTTTAGGTTGATGGAGACGCCTATCGATGCGACCAACAAGAAAAACTGGAAAGAGGTCATATCCCATAGAGAAGATGTCTTGCTTGATGACATTGAAGTGTTTAAAGACTATCTGGTACTGGAGGAAAGATCCAACGCACTTAGACACTTGAAGGTGATTGATCAAAAAAGTAAGGAAGAACACTATTTGGAGTTTGAAGAACCTGCATATGTCTTGTTCTCAAGCACCAACCCAGAATTCGATACTCCTTACTTAAGATTTGGATACTCTTCCCTCACTACTCCTACATCCATCTACGATTACAATATGGAAAGTAGAGAGATGGAACTTAAAAAGCGGAACGAAGTAGTCGGAGGACACAACCCTGAAGATTACGTTTCAGAAAGGCTCATGGCAGAAGCAAGAGACGGAACCATGGTGCCCATCTCATTAGTCTATAAGAAAGATACCCGATCAAAAAATCAGCCACAGCCGGCTCCACTTCTCTTGTATTCATATGGGTCTTACGGCTCTTCCACAGATCCCTGGTTTAGCTCAACTAACTTGAGTCTATTGGACAGAGGCTTCATCTACGCCATAGCTCATATCAGAGGTGGACAAGAGATGGGAAGACAATGGTATGAAGATGGAAAAATGTTTAATAAGAAAAACACCTTCTACGATTACATTGATTGTGCGAGGTATCTTATAGCAGAGCGATATACCACATCAGATCAACTATATGGATATGGCGGAAGCGCGGGTGGATTGTTGATAGGTGCAGTGGCTAATTTGGCACCAGAAACGTTTAATGGGCTTATTGCCGCAGTACCTTTTGTCGATGTAGTTTCCACTATGTTAGATGAAAGTATACCCTTAACTACCAATGAGTTTGATGAATGGGGTAATCCGAAGAATCTGGAATCCTATGAATACATGCTTTCTTACTCTCCCTATGATCAGGTTAAGGAACAGGATTATCCAAACTTACTGGTAACAACGGGCTTATTTGATTCACAGGTACAATATTGGGAGCCTGCAAAGTGGGTAGCTAAACTCAGGGATAAGAAGACTGACGGTAATCTTTTGCTTTTAGATACGAATATGGAAGCAGGACACGGAGGTGCTTCCGGACGTTTCAAAAGATATAGGGATGTAGCATTGAAATACGCCTTTCTCTTGAAACTGGAAGGCAAAACGGAATAGCCTTTACCTTTTTGCCAGAGAGAATCCTACTTTTCCTCGTGGGTTTAAGGTAATCAAGGGCTTCATTGGCACTTCCTTTTGGAGCAGACTAAAATCGAATCGTTTAACAAATTCATTCAAGACTATTTGCATTTCCATAATGGCGAATTGCATGCCAATACAAAGTCTTGGTCCTGCTCCGAAAGGTAAGAACTTACCAGAAAGTTCTGTCTCTTGATCAAATCTGG
>CAZZHO010000180.1:0-9478 GCA_964653795.1 uncultured Roseivirgaceae bacterium
GAAAGACCAGCGATGATATTCGTGGCCGCCCCCGTGGCAGAGTTTTGCACTATATCCAAAACTGGTTTTTTACCAAGACCAGTGTAATATTCTGTCATGTAAGAGATAACACCTCCTACAACTAATCCAACCAATACCGCATAGAATACGCTGGTCGAAGCAATTGCTTTAGCACCTTCACCGAAGAAGTTCATCGTCATTTGAGCTGGAAGGATAAGGTCGATGAGGAACCAACAAGCAACAGCCGTCAAAACGATAGATCCCCAGTTTCCTTTGTTCAATGCAGCTTGCACCTGAGATTCTTTTGCGTCATCACCTTTT
Organism: uncultured Roseivirgaceae bacterium; assembly: GCA_964653795.1. Classification (GTDB taxonomy): domain Bacteria; phylum Bacteroidota; class Bacteroidia; order Cytophagales; family Cyclobacteriaceae; genus JAWPMT01. Next base: position 322 of record CAZZHO010000180.1, read on the forward strand.
ACTTTGATAAGGAGTGTTCCCAAAATAGAAAACACGATACCAAGTCCTGCAATCACCAATGGCAACAAGATCGGCCCGATACCATTGAACTCATCTGTGATAGATCCACCCATGTCTCTTATCACATAATTTCCTAATACCATAGAGGCCAATACCGTAGCCACATAAGAACCAAAAAGGTCAGCGCCCATACCAGCAACGTCACCGACGTTATCACCAACGTTATCAGCAATCGTAGCGGGGTTTCTTGGATCATCCTCAGGAATTCCAGCTTCTACTTTACCTACAAGGTCCGCTCCTACATCAGCAGCTTTGGTATAGATACCGCCTCCCACACGAGCGAAAAGGGCAATGGACTCAGCACCCAAAGAGAAACCAGCAAGCGCTTCCAATACTACGGTCATATCATCGACAGATGTCCACGTTCCTCCCATGAACATCTGGAAGAGTAGGATGAACAATACGCTTAGACCAAACACCGCCAAGCCAGCAACACCAAGTCCCATTACGGTACCACCGGTGAAAGACACTTTCAAAGCCTGTGAAAGGCTTGTTCTGGCAGCTTGTGTAGTTCTTACATTAGCTGCGGTGGCGATTCTCATCCCGATGTTTCCTGCCAATGCAGAGAAAACGGCGCCTATTACAAAGGCAATTACAATGAACCAGTGAGTGGTCTCTACGACGGTAGATATTACCCCTAAAAGGATACCAGCGACTACTACGAAAATGGCCAGGATTCTGTACTCAGCAGATAAGAAAGCTAGCGCTCCCTCCTGAATGTACTTGGCTAGATTTTGCATCTTCTCATCTCCGGCATCTTGCTTATTCACCCACTGGGCTTTGATAATCATTACAAGTAGACCAACCACACCAAGGGCGGGTACCAAATAAATGATGTTACTCATGAAATTAGATTGTTAATAATGTTGTATTCCTCTACAGTAGAATCGTAGGTTACGATTGATTTTAAACGACCTGCCGGGATTTTCTAAAGGGGCTCTCACAAACCATTTTCTCACCCTCGGGTCAAAATTTCACGCAAAGATAGAGGAATGCCGAAATTATAAAAATGGAAGGTCCACAGCCCGCTGGATATCCGCTGGAAGATGCTTTTGGAGAGATACTGAAGCTTTTTCATCGCTAAGGATATTCCCGTGTTCCCCTCTACCCCACGTGCTACCCACACCCGGGTGCGACCGGCTAGGTCTAAATAGCCAGGTTATTCCTTCGAGCCAGGACCAATTAAGCCCTCGTCATTGCGGTATGACTAAGCAATTGATCACCAAAAACACATTCCTTTAGATTTGTCAGTATGATCCTCTTCTACCTCAAATACTTAATGGCGGCCTTCTACCTTTTTGCGGGTGTCAATCACTTTAGACATCCCCGCTTCTACTACAAAATCACGCCGCCTGCTTTGAAAAAATTGGAAAGTCCGATTAATACCGTCGTGGGAATTGCTGAGATCTTGGGCGGAATAGGCTTACTCATCCCCGCCACACAATCCGCAGCGGCTTGGGGAATCATTGCCTTGCTTATCGCAGTATTCCCTGCCAATGTCTATCACCTCATAGCCAAAGGAGCAGGCATGAAAATTCCGATTTGGGGACTGTGGCTAAGATTGCCGATTCAGGCATTGCTCATTTGGTGGGCGTATGCCTACGTGTAGGCCAGAAGTCTCTATATTTGTTTTAGACAACTGAACCTGTCTTTGACACACCGTACCAATGAAACAAATACGCCTGAAGCAGCAAGGTCCATTGCTGTTATTACTTCTGGCTTTTAGCTTTTTAGAGAGCCAAGCCCAATCCAATATACCTATCAATTATCACAGAGCCAGTCTCCCCAACGGACTACAAGTACTAGTCATTGAAGACCCTACTGTTCCTTTAGTTCACTTCGACATGGTGATGAAGTTTGGAGCTATTGCTGAGACAGCACAGACAGATGGATTAGCTCATCTTTATGAGCACATGATATTTACCGCTACTGAAAATTATCCAACAACTAAAAGTTTCGAAGAGAAAACAAACGAGCTCGGGATTATTTCCAATGCGCTTACCAATGAGGAGTCTGTCCACTATTATTTCAGTATTTCTTCAACCAATTGGAAGCCGGGATTGACCTTTTTCTCTAAAGGTATCCAAAACCCTATTTTCCTTCCCGAAGAGATCGAACTGCAGAAAAAGGCTATTAAGGATGAGTTGAACACCTTCCAAACCGATCCTTATTATCGGTTGAATCAAGCTACCAATAGCTTACTATGGAAGGAAGAGTTTAGTCGAAAGAACGTATCAGGAAATATTGATATCGTTCAAGCCACCTCAATCGAGCGACTAAAAGCGTTTAACAGTCAATATCACCACCCTAAAAACGCACTGCTCATTGTAGCTGGAGACATTACCGAAGAAGAGGCAATCGCCGAAGTTGAAAAGACTTTTGGCACCTGGTCAAAAGAAGGGGTTGCCAAAACCGATCCCTATAAGTATTCAGCACTTTCAGAACCTCAATACGCACTTGTCGAGGCTGGTGAACTGGAGTATCCAGCACTCTTGATCAGTTGGCAAGGGCCGGGTATGGATGACCAGAAAAGCCAAATGGCCGCATCCTTGTTCTTTCATGCCATCAATCTACCGACATCTCAGTTTTACAATGAGATCGAAACAGAGGACTATGTATTTGATTATCATGCTGGTATCCGCCATGGTCAGATAGCCAGTACCCTCTTTTTTGAGTTCTATCCAGATGTCAAAACCACAGATGATGTTATGGTTTGGTTTCAGAATAAGATTCGGGATTGGACGCAAAATCAGCCGATCACCGATGAAGAGCTTGCAGTCGCCAAACGCAAATGGGCGAATGAAACCATCTTCGAAGAAGAAAGCCTTTCCGAATATATTCTGGAGATAGGTGATCGATGGGCCATTGGCGGAGAAAAGATGGGTTTTGAATATAATAGCCTGATACAATCCATCACTGTTGATGATATTCAAAAATTGATCAAAGAATACCTCACCAAACCAGCTGCTTTTGGACTCGCTATTGATCCAAGCAAAAGCAAGAAATTAGATAAATCCATCAGACCTAAATTCTTACCAAAATGAGAAGCACATTTACTACTCTTTTCATCAGTTTGGTGGTATTATTCCGACCCTTCGCACAACCCGCAGAGACTCAAGCTCCACGAGTCATATTCAAAGACACCCCTCGTAAAACTTTCTATATGGGTTATGTGATTCCCGGGGGAGTAGCGAACTACGATAAGTCGAAAGAAGGCATTGAGTTTATGGCCGTAAAATGGGCTATTTCAGGTGGCATTACTGGGCAATCTACCAACCAACTAGCTAAGAAGATGGATGATCTTGGTATGCAGTTAGAGGCCTCATCAGAGCTTGATTATAGCACTATTGAAGTAATTGGACTAAAGGAGTTTTGGAAGGAATCTTTAGACATATTCATTGAAATATTGACAAAACCAGGAATGGATCAAAAGGCCTTTGAAAGCGTAAAAGAAGATTTGGCGCTACAGGCCTTTTACACTCAGCAAGAACCGGAGGGTCGCCTATTCCAACTGTCTATGAACAACCTATTCTCAGGGACAGATTATAGTAAAAGATCAGAGGGAACTGCTTCCAGCATTAATCAACTGGAGTCAGAAGAAGTGTCGAATTACTTCCGGCAGTTGATCGCGACTAAGAAAGGGTTCTTTGTAGTGGTCGGGAATTTTAGTAAGGAAGAAAAAGAACAAATAAGAAATCTGGTGAGTAATGCCAGTACAGGGTCTGATTCAAGCAAAGCCAATGAACCGCAACAGCTTCCAAAGAGCATGTCAGTTACTGAAGCAGCCTTGGAGACAAATTATCTACGTGGTTTGATTTTATCACCTGAACTCACTGAACCTGATGGATTTTCCATGTTGATGGCGATACAAGTGCTGAATGCACGAATATTCAATCGTATTCGAAGTGTAGAAGGCCTTTCCTATGGGCCGCAAGCTTACTATGCACTGGGAGTACTCAGCAATCCTTACAGTGTCATCCAACTGGACTCTGAAAGTCCGCTGAAGGCTATCCAGGTCATCATGGAAATGCTCCAAATCATCAAAGAAGAGGGCATTACCGAAAAGGAATTGATTCGCACCAAGTCATCTTATCTCACGGAAAACTATCTTTCAGAAGAAACCACTCCTGCCCAAGGCCAAAGTCTTTACCTGGCAGCCTTACGAAACGAATACTTAATCACCGACCAATTCAATGAGCGAATAAATGCTGTTACTGTTTCGGAAGTCAATGAAGTATTAAAGAAATATCTAACTAAAGTCTACTGGACATATCTAGGTAAAAACACAGAACAATTTTCTTCTGCGATTAAGGAAAGGGTAACAACAGTGGGTTTGGACTAATAAGGATACTCAACCCAATCGGGCTCTTTCCGTTCCATTCCATATGCAAATCGTATTCGAGCTATTTTTCAAATATTTCCTGGTAGATATCATCTTCGGCTATGTAATATCTATACCTGGAGCAGGAGTCAAATGGGTTTACTACCAGTTCCTCGATAAGGAAATCTCTTACGAAGAGTGCTTCAAAACCAATGCGAGTCTCAATGCACTACTTGGGGTGCTACTTACCGCTGTAGTTGCGGCTGGGTACGTCTTTCTCTGAAAGTTTAAGTTTCCTCCTCATCCCTCACCGCGAGTTCATCTACACTATAAGCTTCCAAGCCATTTTGGTTGAGCCAGCGCGCAAAGACATCTGTATAGCCATGCATGGCATAAACGCGCTCGGCACCCGTTTCGGCTACAGCCTGATTCAGTCCATTCCAGTCAGCATGATCTGACATCACGAATCCTTGTCCTGCATTTCTTCTTCTTTTGATCCCTCTTATGGCCATCCACCCGGAGACCGTGGCTACTTCATAGGGTTGGAACTTGCGCATCCAGGAAGTGCCCACACTAGAACCCGGCGTAACCACCAAGGCCCCTTTGTACCGTGATTTATCTATTTCAGGACTCACGTAAGTGGTCCTAGGTAGTATAGCTCCGCTTGCTTCCAGCGCTTTGTTGACATTGTCGACCGCTCCCTGAACAAAGACCTCCCCTATTCCCAGATCAATATTTTTGATGAGTCGTTGCGCTTTCCCAAGAGCATAAGCCACCAATATGCTGGTTTTGCCCTCTTCAGCATTACCTCTCCACCAATCGTTGATTTGTCGCATGACCTGGGCCTGTGGATCCCAATTGAAAACGGGTAGCCCAAAAGTACATTCAGTCACGAAAGCATGGCACTTCACCAACTCGAAAGGCTGTGAGAAGCCATCATCTTCGATTTTATAGTCTCCGGTGACACACCAGATTTCTCCTTTGTATTCCACCCTCACCTGAGCAGAGCCCCAAATATGTCCTGCCGGATGAAAAGAGAAATTCACACCATTGATCTGGAATCGCTCACCCCAGTCTTTGGTCTCCAAGGATATATCCTCTCCTAGTCGGAGTTTTAAAATGTGTTGGTTGAGGTGTTGGGCGACGTAGTGTTTTGATCCCCAACGAGCATGGTCAGAATGTGCGTGGGTAACGATCGCCTTATCTACAGGCTGCTGGGGATCGATGTAGACCCCAGCTTGCTCGCAGAATATTCCTTTAGAAGTGAAAGAAAGTAGGGATTTGCTATTCATTCTCCCTAACTCGCTAGCTTTTAGTCCTTGCTATTGACGTAGTTCAGGAACTCGTTTTTCACATTTGGGTCTTCAAACTTACCACTGAAGAAAGCCGTTCCGGTTTTGCTATTGGTATCCTGAACACCACGTGAAGACACACACAAATGCACGGCATCCATTACTACCGCCACATCTTCTGTATCCAATATCTCTTTCAACTCATTGCCCACTTGCATAGTCAAACGCTCCTGCACCTGAGGTCGTTTCGCGAAGTACTGTACTATCCTGTTAATTTTGGACAGTCCAATCACCTTACCACTTGATATGTAGGCTACATGTGCTTTGCCAATGATCGGCACAAAGTGATGCTCACAATTGGAGTAGAATGTAATGTCCTTCTCAACCAACATTTCCTTGTACTGGTACTTGTTATCGAAAAGCTTAACATCTGGCTTATTCGCTGGATTCAACCCCGAGAAAATTTCTTTCACGTACATTTTGGCTACGCGGTGGGGTGTACCTTTCAAGCTATCGTCTGACAAATCCAGTCCAAGAATTTGCATAATTTCTTTGAAATGCTTCTCTATAAGCTCCATTTTGAGCTCATCATCCTGCTCGAAAGCATCCGGTCTTAAAGGCGTATCAATAGACCAGCCTGAATGGTCATCACCATTTTGTTCGTACTCAAGCTGGGTATTCAACAAAGTTTCTTTCTGTTTCATAAAGGGTAATGGTAAGATCTAGTTCCGGCTCGATCTTGTCTCGTAATATATTGTAAATGACTTTCACGATATTTTCAGCAGTAGGATTCAGCTCCTTGAACTCCGGAACGTCAAGGTTTAGATTCTTATGATCAAATCTATCCGAGACATGTTCTTTGATAATATCGCTTAACTTCTTCATATCATAAACGTAGCCTGTGTTTGGATCGGGCTCACCTACCAACTTCACAATCACTTCGTAATTGTGTCCATGCCAGTTTGGATTATTACACTTTCCAAAGACCTGTTCGTTTTTCTCATCAGACCAGTTTGGATTGTATAACCGATGCGCGGCATTAAAATGTTCCTTTCGAAATACGGCTACTTTCATAATTGAATGAACTTCTAAAAAGTTGCTTAGAAGTGCGGATAAAACATCAGGCACTTCAGCTTTGTTCACCTTTTGACTATTAAAACTTAAACAATGTCAAAAAAATCCGCCATCATCATCGGTAGTGGTTTTGGGAGCTTGTGCTGCGCCGCACTACTGGCTAAAGAGGGCTTGCAAGTCAAAATTCTGGAGCAAAATTACCTACCCGGCGGTTGTACTTCATCATATTGGCGAAAAGGATTTGTATTTGAAGCCGGAGCGACAACCGTCGTGGGTATGGATGCTCATATGCCGCTGCGACATGTGGTAGAATCTCTTGGTATTCAGATACCTATGAGAAGGTTAGAAACGCCTATGAAAGTCCATCAGGGAGACATTCTTTTGACGAGATATCAGAATATCGACCAATGGATTAAAGAAGTATCAATTGCATTTTCTGGAGATCAGGAGGGCTTTTGGAGAAAATGTTATGAAGTCAGTCAATTCGTGTGGAATTCATCTACGCGATACCTCCAATTCCCTCCCACCAAGGCCTCAGATTTTTTGAGTTTGATCAAAAATTTTGACTTTCCGGACCTGGGATACGCCAGATATGCACTGATCTCCACTGAGAAAATGATGAAGAAATATGGTGTGGACACACCTCAGTTTCGGGCTTTCGTCAATGAACAATTGATGATCACAGCCCAGAATACACCAGAGGAGGTAAACTTTCTATTTGGTGCCGCGGCATTGTGTTACACCAATTATGGCAACTACTACATAGACGGTGGGTTAGTGAACCTTGTGAACCCGATCATACAATACATGGAGGAAAATGGAGGAGAGATCATCTACAGAACGGGTGTTAAATCCATTGAGAAAAAGGGTCAAGGCTATCACATCTCCACGACCAAGGAAGCCTATGATGCTGACTTTGTCGTTTCTGGAATCCCCATCAACAATACCAAGCAAATCTTTCCAGGTTTAAACCTGAAAGAAGGCGATATCATGGAATCTAAGCAACTCAATGGGGCATTTCAGATGGGTATTGGGTTTAGATCGGATCAGGAATTTGATTGCCTCCACCATCAGATCCATCTCGATCAGCCATTGCCTGAAACGAACTCTCACAGCATTTTCATCAGCTTAAGCCACTCCCAAGATACCACTCGATCTGACGAGCCAGGCCATAGAGTAGCTTCTATCAGCACACACATCGCTGATCCAGAAAATACAATAGTGGAAAATGAGAAAACCGAGGAAGCCATACTAGATGAATTGGAAAAAAGAGGATTTCTGAAGCGCGAGGACATTGTATATCAACACTCGTCCAGCCCACAGTCCTGGTATAAGTGGACCAGGAGGGAATGGGGGTTTGTTGGGGGATATCCTCAGTACTTGAAAATCAAGCCGTGGCAAATGCTGGATGCGAGGTTAGATCGAGATAAAGCTTATATCTGCGGAGATACCGTGTATCCTGGACAGGGAATTCCAGGTACTGCTTTGAGTGGCATTATTGCCTATGAGAAATTGAAGTCGGATTGGCTTTAGACCAGCATCAAGGCTTTCCAGGCCTTTTCCAGGTCATTGTCTTCCAGATAAGTCTTGGCCAATTTGTGTAGCTCTTCTTGCATACCATCTGGATTGTCAGAGAAAAATTCAATAATCGAACTCACTTCTGGTTCTTTGGCAAAGTCGTCAACGTCTTTTGGATCAGGAACGTGTCCATGATCTGCGAGTCGTTGCAGATCAGTACTACTTAAAATGGAACTGGCCGTGATGGACTTAGGAAGGTTGTCTTTGCCTATGGACATTTTTAAAACGCGTTTATCAAATATATAATTCTTCGTCAATTTCTACAGCAAATAGATCGTCATTCCGGTCAAAGATTAGCGTCATTCCGGCCGAAGTGGAGTGCAGCGAAACAAAGTGCCGGAATCTCAATCCAGGAGTGATTCACTACTTTTTAATTAGAGTTCTTTGGTATATTCCAGACAACAGTAAAGAAGATTCCGGTATTGCTCGTGCCTCGCAAACCGGAATGACGTAAAAGGTGAAATTTATGGAACAAAACCCGTCATTCCGGCCGAAGTGAAGCGTAGCGGAACGCAGTGCCGGAGTCTTATGCAAAGGGCACAGGAATCTCATTGAAATACGCTATCATTCAGCTAATGACTAAAGGCGGATACGTTTACATCGTAAGCAACAAAAACAGAACAGTCCTCTACACTGGGGTGACAAGTAATCTTTATGCTCGAGTGTATGAGCATAGAGAAGGAACTGGTTCCGCTTTTACGTCAAAATACAACTGCAAGGATCTGATTTACTACGAATTCCATGAACATATCGAGAGCGCGATTAAGCGAGAGAAACAGATGAAAAAGTGGAAACGTGAGTTTAAAGAGAACCTGATCAACTCAATAAATCC
>CAZZHO010000181.1:0-9391 GCA_964653795.1 uncultured Roseivirgaceae bacterium
TCAATTTTGAACAAGAACAAGTACACCAACATAAAAAAAGTTATTAATTCAATAAGTATCCAAGCATTGATAGGGCCTTTAACAATAAAACAGTTTGAAGCACGTTCAAGTCTCAACTCAGAGGAAAAAGCCTTGTCTTCAACAAATTCCACATGCCAGATATCAACGTCAGAAAAAGACCGCCACAGATCAATCTGGTCTTTAATCCAAATAGCTCTCTTAGGTTGATTATCAGAGGCGTACCAATTAGTAATGTGTAAAGTTTTGGGAGACATCTTCTGAAGCTATCACTTAAAATCTTAGTTTACGAACTTAAGAACTACCAACATAAAATTGAGAAAGAAAGAATATCAAATTTGTTACTGCTCTGATCAAAGATTTCTAATTCATTCGGTGGTCTCTATCACTTCATTATTGTTAAATAATGATGGCATTTCTTTCAGCATCACAATGATGTTGGAAACCCAGAATTCTTCTATTCTAGATCGATTGGAGAAGTTTGTTCGACATAAAGGTTCGGTTATAAAATTTCTAGAAATACCCGCCGAATTGTTTGATGACGTAAAAGTATCGAAAGAGAGGTTCTCTCAATCAAATTACTACCGGTTAGCAATCGGGAAGTTTATCAAAAATGGGCAAGTCTTATATTTAGATTCGGATACGTTGGTCCTGAACAATCTGGAGAAATTATTCCAAAAAAATTTAGGAGATAATGTTGTAGCGGCCGTACCTGATCCAATTGACAGTTCAGGCAGTTATTTTAACTCAGGAGTTTTACTCATAAATACCCATCAATGGAATAGCCTTGATGTATTTGAAAAAACAATGGAATTAGCCGTTAATACCAATAACCAGTGGGTGGATCAAGACTGCTTGAACTCAGTACTTCGTAAGAGATGGCTAGTTCTTGAAAATGAGTATAACCTTCAAACTTTACATTTGGAAGGCATCAATAATCATCTAACAGACCATCAACAACCTTTCATTATCCATTTCACCGGGTCCTTGAAACCATGGAATTTCAGAAGTAATAGCCCCTACAAAAAGTATTATTGGCAATTCCTTAGACAATCAGTAGCAAGATATATGGTGCCTAATAATTATTCTATAATAGAAAAATTGAAATGGTATTATTTGAGATTCTTTTCCCGTTCTTAATTGCCAAAATCAGGCCTTTAATTGGAAATATGGACCCATACAGATCCAAAAAGCTTGAAATTATCACCAAAATGCTCATCAACCGCTCTTTTTACCCCAGCATGTATATCCAAATAATCATGTCCTGATATACCCTTGCAGCCTACTGAAACAGCCCAAGCTATATCCCTCTTGACAGAATGATAGTCATGATAGGCATCTATAAAAACCATACTAACCGCTGCATCCATATTCTGATCATAAAAATCTTCAACATTCCCCTCATATATCTCGACATGGCAGAACTGAATAACATACCTAAGAGTTCTTTTCAAAAAAAATGTTGATGATTTTTAGGAGTGAGTCGAAATGGGTTCCAATGATAGTTTTCAACTGCAATCAACTTCTTTTCAGCAAGCTTTGTAGAAGCGATTAAATTTGTAGTATATCCAAATAAGGTCCCAACTTCTAAAATGAATCCAGAGTGCTTATTTGCAATCTGAATGGCATACTTTAATCAATTTTCATCTTTCTCGGTAATAGAACCAAATAATGTCTTGTCCCCATTTTCTAGAAAAAAGAAATAATCAATTAATCTCCTTATTTCAATTTGATTCTGAAAAATCTTTTTCAGTTTCTGTATTTTCTTTATCAACATTTCTTGACTTGAATATAGAGGCTATTTTCAGAAGGATGAATTATCCAATATAAATTTCCGCAGACAGTATCCTAGTGTTCTTAAACTTTTGATATTCGGTTTTGTCATGAATGCCTTTACGGAACTGTTGATAGCCGACCTATACATCTTAAAATACATCTTAAATTCAGCATTTTCAATATGAATTTTTGACGGATCATTCTGGTAAGGCTCCAAAAACCTCTTCAACTCTTCATTGAGTAGGCTGGTGTCATTTCTTTCTAAATCATCATACCCCCTATCTTCCCTTTGATTAGCTAGAAGGGCAACTATATGATAAAGAACCCTTTTTCTGGGAGTCAATTCTTTTGAAAGAGAGCCTGGAACTAGCCGATATTGGTAGAGAATCTCTTGCAGGTTTGTAGCTTTCGCCTGTTGCACCAGTCGATAGGACAAATCACAATCTTCATGGTAATCCTCAAAGAAGGGTCTTAACAGCTGATCACCAGAAATCAACTTTTTCCGAAATACCATGGTAGGTCCGTGAAATTGGCTTCCTGATCTAATATCTCGAACTATTTCATCATAATGAGTTGGCATTACCTCTCGTTTGAAGACCTTTTTAGACTTATAGAAGACATAACTAAAACTAGTTCCGCACATACCATAATCTTCATTATCATCCAAAAACCTTATCTGTGCATCAAATCGATTAGGATCACTAAAGTCGTCAGCATCATGTATTGTCAAGTACTCTCCAGCCGAAAAAGCAAATAACTTATTTATGGTAGGTGTTTTTCCAAGGTTCTCGCCATTGTGATAACGCATTACCCTATGATCCGAAAAGGAATCAATAACAGCTTTCGTTTTATCGCTTGACCCATCATCAGCAATTAACAACTCAAAATCTTGAAAACTTTGATTCAAGATGCTATTGATAGCCTCTGCTACGAAAGCCTCCGCATTGTAGGCAGACATGAGTACACTCAGCCTTGGCATTGTCTGACGCGTTTTGAAAGCCTATTAGCAACACATTTTGGTGCCAAAACTTCGTCCCACCAGGATTTCGTGGAAAGGTGCTTTGCTCTCACCATATCTCCATCACGAAGGAACTTCTTGATATCCCTAATTACCCCGTTGAAATTTTCAACCTGAACGACTGGAGAATTTTCGTACATCCATGCATCTGGCAACTTCTCAGACCATAATATACAACCGGCTCGAATTGCTTCATAATGTCTGAAGGTTTCAGTAGAGTGAAATCCCTTAGGGCAAAGTACTACTTTGGAGCGGCATAGTAAAGACATATACTCCTGAGGGTTGAGGCCCTTCTTAAAGCCTCCAGTAAAGTGTATGGAAAGGCCTCCCGAGTTAATAGTGTCGGGCAAAAGCTTATTAAATCTTGACAAATAGACTCTATCGAACACTCCTTGAGGAACCCACTTCAAACCGAACAACTCCTTATACAACTCTTTCCTGTTCTCATTCAAATTCCCAGCATAGAAAATATCTATTTCCCGTTGCTCCCATGGAACAAAGTCAAAAAAGGCTCCCGCATCCTTTTCAAATCCAATAGGAAAAGCATAACACCCTTGTTGTTTATTACTTAAATAGCACTTTGCAACAAAATCATAACCATCAATGACCGACTTATCTACGATCCTAAAATCTTCTGATAAGTAAATGAGAAGATTCTTCCGTCCAGTGACAGGCGCTGTTTGGACCGGTGGATTCGAGTAATTACTAGATTTGATTGTAACATCCCAATTGCTCGGGATATCTAAACAATCAAGAACCTGTTTTAGGTAGCTGTATTCTGAAAGTTCTGACAACTCACTGGCCACATTCCTATCAAAACGAACTTTCATCGTCCGATGATTTTGGCCCTAAGACTTTTTAATTTCCCCAAAAACCAAGAATAGCCCGTAAGTAATGAAGACACCTCCCAATGGTCATAAGATCTCATTTTTTTTATCTTATTCTTCTTCCCTGCTATCCAGTTGTAATGTACTAATACAGGATCAAAAGAAGGTTTTGAGTACCAAACTTTCCCACATGGATACTCCTCTGCTACCAAAATGTGGTAGTTTATAGGTATTTCATGTATCCTCTTATTCAATAGATGTTGATCATTTTCATGTAACCCGAGTTCCTGCGCATGTTTGCTTTTTGGATCAAATAACTGGAGTGTTTTTTCATTGCTTTTTATCGCCATTACTCCCGTATTTACAATTCTTTGAGATTGATCATTTACCTCGAAGGAATTTTGATCATCTTGAAATACAATATCAAAATCTTTGAGCTTCTCCACGAAAGAAGGAATTGGATTCTTCAATAAAACAATGTCTGTATCGAAAAAGACAACATCATTTCCTTTAGCCAATTCAGCATGTATATATCCTATTTTTTCCAATGTAATTTCACGAAAATTCGTCGATCCGAATTCTGAAATACCCATCTTCGATCTCAGGAAGTCCACATCAGCCGCCTGAATCCCGACCAATCTTGCGAAATGCAAGAAGTTCGCTCTAAAATCAAGGAAATAACTATTGTAGACCGATAGGATTTTCATGACAATAATGCCTTCAAGGTATGATGATAATAAAATCTCGATTTACCAGATTTCCAAAGAGTATGATATGCTACTTTTCTGGCTTCTGAAGAAAACCCTTGGTATACAAGTGCACCTAGTAGATGTTCTAGGAAGGCGATTCCTAATCGATCACAATCTATCGCAATACGAGCTTTCAAAGTGGGCAGTTGTACAGTGCTTCCTAAAAGCTTTTCGAGATTTAAAAATTTCTCGTTTAGACCATATAAATCTTTAGCCAACCTAAACCTCAATGTCCATCTTTCCTTTTCAAATGCATCATTTTGACTTACAGTCTTCGAATGCTCATGTAACCTGAATTTGGCAATGGGCTCGTCAATCTTACAAATAGCGTAAGTTCCTCGGTCCAGCAGATATTGGACCCATAAGAAAGTATCCATCAGGTAGTGTAAATCGGTCACTAAGGAGTATCTTCTGAAGACATCTAACTTCCAATAAGTCGAAGGCTGATAAAAAGCAGCATGCAATAAATTCAATTCCATTTGCTCATGGACTCTAGTGCCGTGCTTAAGTACTTCTTCGTTGCCAGAGAAGTGTATCTCATTTCCAGAAAGTATATCGATATCCCTCTGTTTAAAATTCTCTGCAATTGTATTCAAGGACTCCTTAACTAATAGATCATCACTATTCAACCAATTAAAGATATCTCCCGTACAGTGTTCCAATCCTTTTTGGATTGCGTGACTCTGACCATAGTCTGTTTCACTGACCCAATACTTGAGATACTTTTGGTATTTTTTTATAATTTCAACAGACTCATCAGTACTGCCACCATCTATTATGATATATTCCAGATCTTGATATTCTTGGCTAAGCACAGAATCAATAGTCTCCTCCAAATACTTTCCTTGATTGAAAGAAGGTGTTACTATAGAAATTTTACTATTCAAGAAGAGGTCTGTATTTGTCTTTCACGAGTATTCATCATGAAAAGTGTAAGTGCATAAAATGGCATCATCGGTATCTTATATCTTACTAGAGTACCAAAATTAGTAGTACTTATTCCAACTGAGAATGCAAAAAGTAATGCAAAAGCTACAAAGAAAGTGGTCGCAGGATCTTTAAAAAGTAGTCCCAGTTTGAATTTGGACTTAGCCAATGCCCTTAATGTAAAAAATGTGAAGATCAAGGCCTCAAAAGCTGCTAAGAGCATAAGGGGGTTACTTGCCTCCCATATATAAGGACGAAAAATAACAGCATTGATCGCAACAGGAAAAAGGCTGACCATACTCCCTATGCTGCCATCAAAGCCTATATCAAAACCGGAACCACCATCCTTACCCCAACCATATCTAATATCCTGAGCGGTAATAAAAGCAGTATTAGCTACATTCTGCAATGAATATTTTCCTCCGCCACCGAGATTATTCAGCAGGAAGTAACCAACTCCAACAAAGGATACTAAAAGCAGTGGAGCCAAAGCTGTTTTGATCAATTGGGACTTTACTTCTCCTATATAAAATTGATACAGAAATATCGTCACCGCGCATATAAATGCCAGCAGTATATATTCCTTTATTGAAAGAATAATAAAGCCATGAAAAACTAGCCAAATCAAATTTAAAAAATTGCGTTCTTGTAAATGTGTGAAGCGCAATACAGCTGAGAACATAAAAAAGAGCGAGGCAAGTGTTAATGAATCTTTGAAAATACCAGAGCCCCAAAAAACCACTGATGGAATAAACAAAATCGCATACGCTCCCGCTTGTTGCAAGTTTGGGTAGACCCTCGTCAAAGTTTGGTAAAATGACCAAGCGCCAAGAAAGGAAAATGCAGCAAAAAAAAGGGCAGTTGCGGTGTACGTATTAAAAGTCAGCAAATCAAAAAATGCCGCTACCCTTACCACGAAAAACGAATGATCGTCTCTGTAGTACCATATTCTGGATGCGTATTGGAAGATTTCCATAGGGCGATAGTTGTTATCGCCGAAAATCATACTTAAGCCATTCAATGGATTTTCCTGAAAGGCCCGCCATATCCATCTACTACCATGAGTGTGATAGGCGAATGTATCACCTCCACCATAATAAAATTGGTAAACCAACCCTACAGCTACAGCCCCTCCAAATTTGATCATTAAGGCTGGAATGAAGTACTTCTTTGTTGAAGGTATAGAACTCCGAAATTTGAGGATGTATATCACAAAAGTGAGGATCAAGAAGAAGATTGGCGCTATGAAAAAGTCCTGACTTGTCATTACAAGGACTTAGGCTTTCCTCAATCGCTTCAAAGCCTCCTTAGCCTGTTTATTGGCACTACTTCCCTTTTTAGTAATTTTTTTCACCTTCTTATAATAGTCCATAGCTACACCGATATTGCCGTTCTTCTCTTCGATGCGAGCTATGTGAAGGAGGGAAAAAAAGTAATAACCTTTATCTAAAGCACCGATTTGCTCGGAGTAAAAAACACATAGGTCAAAATATTTCCTGGCCTCATCATAATTGTATTTTAATTCATTAATGTGTCCAAGATAGAAGCTGGCATATCTGGCAGTATTGGCTTCGTATCCAGGAAGGCTATCAACTCTATCCAAGATCTTTAGAGACTCTTCAATCGTCTGGTCATACTTACCTGTCTGGTATAATAGGCGAGTATAAAACCGATGGAAATAAGAGTTATTTGGATATGTATTGTACAAGTACTCTGCCACACGCTTCCCCCCAATCAAGTCATTTTCTTCAGTAGTCAATATTCTCATTAAAAAATATTGTGCTTCGGTTCTACTGTAAAATGCATTGGCCGAGACATCCTTTAGTTGTTCTATTCCAAGTTTCTTATCACCTTTCGGGAAGAATGCCATTAAAGGTCTCAATAGCGGATAATTTTCCCTTATCCATACCGCATAATAGTTAAAGAGCGCATCACCAAATAAGATTTCCGGACTGTAATCATCATTGCCTTTGACTTCTCTTAGATACTTTAAGGTATTTCTGCCTGCCATTGCAGATTTCGTGTAGCTTCTCCTCTCCGAATACAATCTACTCTTAAAGGCATGGGTCGCAGCAAGAAAAAAAGCTCCTTCTATTGGATTCACCTCTTCATAAAGCCTTTCTGCCAATACAAGCGAGGTGTCCATGGTAGTCAAAAAGAGTTCATCGTACTGTTCATCATTGATGTTTGGGATGATCTGCCACCAATAACTCAAGCCTTTCAGAAAATATGGCAAAGGGTGCCATCCATATTGCTTCTTCAAAGCATTGAAACCACTTCTAGCTCTTTCAAAATTGAAATTATACATGTCATCAATAGCCTCGGTGGCCTCGAATTGCACATGTGGGTTTGTCAGAATGGAATTGTTTGCACTATCAATAGGCACCATCCATTGTTGACTGATACTTTCAGTAGCTTGTAATAAACAAGCGGAGAAAAACAGTAAAAAGACTTTAAGTCCTATTGTATTCGATCGTTTTTTCAGCAAGATCCGAATCATCTTGAATTATCTACGAAAATAAGAGGTCGTTGGTCGTTGAAAGAAACCATAAGGTGGAAAAGTTCAGAAAATGACTGTTACCATCTATTTAATTGTAGAACTCTGAAATTGAAGCACAGACGTACCTGACCTGATCCACCGATAGTTCTGGGAACATTGGAAGAGATAGGCTGTGATTAGAAAGTCTTCTTGAAACAGCATAATCATTATCTATTAGCATTTTCGAAGCATAAGCATCAGTGTGGGGAATAGGCGTTGGATAATGTACACTAGTTTGCACTCCTTTCTCCTTCAAGAAAGCCTGTAGATCATTTCTTTCCTCCACTTCAATGATCATAAGATGGTATACATGGTGGTGATTATTTCTTGGAACACTGTATTTACATTGGTCAGGTAGATACTCTTGATACCATCTGGCTATTTGACGCCTTTTTTCATTCCAGGTATCCAAATATTTCAATTTGGTGGACAGAAAAGCAGCCTGTAACGTGTCAAGACCACTATTCCTTCCGGGAAACAAGTGATCATGTTTGTTCAAAGCACCATGATTTGAAAGCCTCCGAATACGCTCTGCCAAATCATCATTTTCGGTTACAACCGCACCCGCATCGCCATAAGCTCCCAAGTTCTTAGTAGGATAAAAGCTGAAGGCCGCCACATCACCAAAAGCACCAACCTTCTTGCCAGCGATAGAGGCTCCATGTGCTTGAGCACAATCCTCGACCACAAATAGATCACGATCCTCGGCAAAATCCATTATTTCAGGTAGATCCGCAGGACAACCAGCCAGATGAACTGCTATGATACCTTTCGTTTTCTCAGTCATTACCTTCGGCAGCAGGGTCAAATCCAGATTATAAGTTTCCTTTGAAACATCTATAAATATCGGATTTCCTCCTACATTCGAAACGGCCTCAGCAGTAGATATCCAACTATTAGCTGGTACGATAACCTCGTCTCCTGATCCAACACCCAAGGCTTTTAAAGCGATCTCCAACGCATCAGTTCCGTTACCACAAGAAATGCAATATTCGACCCCCAGATAGTCTGCGAACTCCTTTTCAAAAGAACGCACAGGGTCTCCGCCTATAAACTGGCTTTGCTCAAAAACTTTAGCAAAAGCTCCTTCTAGCTCTTCTTTGATGCTTTCGTACTGAATGCTTAAGTCAACAAACGGAACCTTCATTTCTTGATTTTACTATCACAATGTCCCTTTTCTAGGTATACATTAGCCTTCTGAAGGTAAATTTCATTAAATGGATGAGTTAAAACGCAAAGGTCAAAAGTTTTTAGCCGAGTGGTATAATTTCAACGTTTTTGGCTTTTTCATTCTTTTGGTCCTAGTCTACCTAGCTCTACTTTTTTTAAAGCGAATTTTTATTATTGACGAAATAGCTGCGTTCGAAATATTGCAAGAACGAGGGGAATTTTGGGTTGTTGACTTGATCCTAGGGCTTCAATACTTTGCAGTACCTGTTTTTCTACTTTGGAAATTCTTAGTTACAGCTTTCATTCTGTGGTTAGGCTGCTTCATGTTCGGCTACAAATTAACCTTCTGGCAATTGTGGAAATGGGT
>CAZZHO010000182.1:0-9195 GCA_964653795.1 uncultured Roseivirgaceae bacterium
CCATTTCATCTTCCATTTGCTCCGCCTTACGTTCTTTGTCAGCGATCTTCTTTTCTAAATCAGAAACCTCCTTTTCCAAGGCAGGGGATTTGGGTTTAGTATTTTGCTTTTCCTTCTTTATAGGTTTTGGAGAAGCCTCAGGAGCTTTAGTGCCTTGCTCTCTTTTATTGTACCACCATTCAAACTCCTCGTAAGTACCAGGGTACTCTTTCAATTGCTCATCCTCTATCCACCAAATCTTATTGGCCACTTTAGAAATAAAATCACGATCGTGAGAAACCAATAAGAAAGTGCCCTCAAATTGGTTCAAGGCCTGCACCAGGATGCTGACTGACAACATATCTAGGTGGTTGGTTGGCTCATCAAGCAACAGGAAGTTAGACTCGGATATGAGCGTTTTAGCCAGTGCTACCCTGGACTTTTCACCTCCAGATAATACTTTGATCTTCTTGAATACATCATCATCTGTAAAGAGAAAGCAACCCAATACCCCTCTCAGCTCTTGTTCTGTTTTCCCTGTCCCCTGCTGCTTCAGTTCCTCGATGATCTCACTTTCAACATCCAGGGCTTCAAGCTGGTGCTGAGCATAGAAAGAAGTTAATACGTTATGACCATGTTCCACCTTTCCTTCATGACTTTCAGCACCAGCCACAATCCTCAAAGCAGTAGACTTACCCTTACCATTGGCGCCTATTAGCGCAATCTTATCTCCCCTCTCGATATGAGCCTGTGTCTTACTTAGAATTTTCAGATCACCATAAGCCTTAGAAATATTCTCCAACCTCGCGACATGCCGACCAGATTTAGTGTTGAAGTTGAACTTAAAATAGACCTGAGCATTCTCGTCTACTACTGCATCGATACGATCCATTTTCTCCAATTGCTTCGCCTTGGACTTAGCTTGTTTCGCTTTGGTTGCTTTGGCTTTGAATCGCTCAATAAACCGCTCAGCTTCCCTTATTTTTTGCTGTTGATTTTCATAAGCATTCTGCTGTATCTCATTTCTTAGCTCCTTCTCCTCTTCATAGAAATCATAGTTACCAGCGTAAACGTGCAGTTTAGCAGCATAGACCTCTACAATCTTATCCACACAACTATTGAGGAATCTTCGATCGTGAGAGACGATTATATACGCACCTTCATAGGTCTGGAGATAAGTCTCTAACCATTGTATTGATGGTAAATCCAAGTGGTTAGTAGGTTCATCCAGCATCAACAAAGATGGACGCTCGAGTAAGAGCTTAGCTAACATCACCCGCATTCTCCAACCTCCGGAGAACTCCCTGAGAGGTCTTTTGAGATCCTCCGTCTTGAAGCCTATCCCTTCTAGTATCTCCTCCGCCTTAGATTGAATAGTGTATCCTTCTACTGCCTCAAACCTTTCCTGGAGCTTTGAAAGACGATCTACTAATTCATCGCGATAGTTGGTCTCCATCTCCTGCAAAACCTGATCTATTTGATGCTGTAAATCATGCGCCTCTTTGAATGCCAACATAGCCACCTCCAGAATAGGTTCATCAGACTGATAACTGAGAAGGTCCTGGTTCAGAAAGCCTATGGAAGTATCCTTGCTTTTAGATACCTCCCCACCACTGGGAGGCACATCCCCAACAATCATCTTCAGTAGTGTAGACTTGCCCGTCCCATTCAAACCAATGAGGCCGATTTTGTCTTTTGGAGTAATAAATAAGGAAGCCTCATCATAGAGCGCTCTGTCGCCCAAATAATAAGAAAGATTGTTGATGCTTATCATGAAGGCCGCAAAGTTAGAAAGTAGTCTGAAGTGATAAAAGATAGTATTACTATCATACAAAAAAGGAAAACTATTTCATCTTTCGTTCGTTTAGCACTCAAAGCCCGACCTTATGCTCAGAAAAAAAGTCACTCAGCTTGTAGATCATCCTCGCTTTCAACACTTTATTGTCGCCCTGATTGTCATCAATTCCATTCTGATAGGATTGGAGACTTCACATACAATCATGGACAAATTTGGCGCGATTATCGATCAAATTGACTTGATCATTTTAGGCGTCTTCATTGTAGAAATTTTACTCAAAGTATTCGCTTATCGGCTGGGGTTCTTCAAGAATGCCTGGAATTTGTTTGATCTGGCCGTTATCCTTATTTCAGTTCTACCCGCAGCCAATTCGTTTACAGTATTTAGAGCCTTAAGAATACTCAGAACACTTCGACTTTTAAAGAATATGCCTAAACTCAGGCTGATCATTGAGTCGTTGCTTAATGCCATACCAAGTATTGGATGGATTGCGGTATTACTGATGGTCATCTTCTATGTTTTTGCGGTTATCGGCACCAATTTATTCGCTGTGGGCTATCCCGAATGGTTTGGAACCTTAGGTGACACCATGTTCACCTTATTTCAAATCATGACTTTGGAGAGTTGGTCTTCTGGTATTGCCAGACCTATTATTGAGGAGCAGCCTTTCGCTGTTATCTACTTTGTCATTTTTATTCTCATTGCCACTTATACCACACTGAACATATTTATAGCTGTCGTGGTGAATACAATGAATGAAAACCACATGAAGGAGATAGAAAAAGACATAGAGGAAGAAGAGGAGCACATAAAAGAGTTTGTTAGATTAGAGAACGAATATTTATTGATCAAAATGGATCGTTTGACAGATGAGCTTCAGGAGATCAAGAAGATGATCAAGGAATCGAAGAAATAAGTTGGATATCCAAAAGAATTATGAGAGCAATCTATCTTTTAGCATTATTAGCACTTTGGGCCTGTGACAATGCTAACCCCAGTAATGACAATGCTGTAGTTGAGGAAACAGAAGAAATTGGTATCAATAGTCTACTTGGACTAGAGTTAGAGAGACTGCAGATGCCCGATGGCTTCAATATTGAAGTATATGGAAGAGTAAAAAATGCCAGGTCCATGGTTATGGGGGAAAATGGAACGCTTTTCATTGGCAATAGAGCTGGCGGCAGCGTTTACGCCGTACGCGACACTGATGGTGACTTCAAAATAGACGAGCGGTACGAACTGATTTCTGGTCTGAATATGCCAAATGGTGTTGCTTTCAAAGATGGAAGTCTTTATGTGGCGGAAGTAAGTAAGCTATGGAGATTTGATGATATTGAAAATAACCTGGCGAACCCTAAAGATCCGGTTTTGATATATGATGACTTCCCAAAGGATCGTCATCACGGCTGGAAGTATATTGCTTTCGGCCCGGATGGCAAACTTTACGTTCCAGTAGGTGCTCCCTGCAACATTTGCGAGAGTAAGAATGAATATTACACCTCCATCATTCAAATGGATGCAGATGGTTCAAACAGGGAAATTTATGCTACCGGCGTAAGAAATACTGTGGGTTTCACTTGGCATCCTGAAACGCAAAAACTATGGTTTACCGACAATGGAAGAGATATGATGGGCGATGACACTCCTCCATGCGAATTGAATCAAGCCACAGCAGCAGGCCAACACTTCGGGTACCCATATTGCCACGGCGGTGGCATCCAAGATCCAGAATTTGGAGAAAAAAGAGACTGCTCCGAATTCGTCGCTCCGGCTCAAAATTTAGGCCCGCATGTGGCACCTCTAGGTCTTAAGTTCTATACCGGATCTATGTTCCCAGAGGAATATAAAAACAAGATCATCATTGCAGAACATGGCTCCTGGAATAGAAGTAAAGAGGCTGGTCATACAGGCCATAAGCTAACGCTTGTCAGCGAGGAAAACGGAACTGGTACTTCCTACTCAGATTTTATTTCAGGGTTCTTAAGGAGCGAAACCAATACTGCCTGGGGTAGACCTGTGGACATTTTGGTGCTAGAGGATGGATCAATTCTGGTTTCAGATGATCTATCAGGCACCATCTACAGAATTACGTATTCCGCGTGATCAACGAACCCTGAATCGATGGGTCTCCGTAAATACGGCATTTTCAAGTCGAATAATATAGAGACCTGCTCTTTGAGGGGATTGAATAAAATCGGTATTAGCCCCTTGCTGTACCAGATTGCCCCTTAAATCAAAAAGAGACCACTTTCCGGCCTGACTGGAGAAGTTTATAGTTTCTCCTCTTGAGATCACTGAAGGATAAACTTTGAAAAATTCTGAGACCGATTCCTTGGTTAAGTAGATCGTGCCCAGATACTCAAATTGCCCGTCAAAATCCGTCTGCTTCAATCGGATGAAAAGGTCTGTTGAAAACCCGCCTAGTTGAAGTGTGTAGTTGGTGGTCGTCTCTTTAGTGCCATGCCCTGAAACAGTTTCGATCAATTCGAAGTGTACTCCATCCAACGACCTTTCAATACTGAAATAATCATTGTTGATCTCAATGGCGGTGGACCATTGCAAAATAACAACCCCGTTATCCACCTTTCCTGAGAAAGAAATTAAGTCAACCGGAAGAGTAGCTGACGTAACATCGTCAGCAGATCCTATTGTACCGCAATCATCTCCTGGACATGTAGCGGTCCCGGCAGAAACAGATCCTGAACCACCAATTTTATTTCCATTATTAGCAACATTCAATTCTCCGGTAACAGCAAGGTTCCCATCAACTGTTGCTCCGCCTCCTCCACTAATAGCCAAATCTCCGCCTACACTTACACTACCTCCTCCAGCGGAAATATTCAGTTCGGCACTACTAGCGATGGTAACATCCCCTGAAACATTCAATGAACCACCAGATTCCACATCAAAATCCGGACTACCGCCTGTGGCAGAAATACTTCCTACATTCATCGTTCCACGAACTGTGTAGTTCTGAGTTGTGGTAACTGTTAAGGCACCAGTGATGGTATATGTCGCCCCTGACTCCACTACGAAAGTTGTTCCGCTTCCACCGTTCGCCGTTTGGGATCCAACCGTCATATCTCCTTGAATCGTGACTGTTTGATTGCTATGTCCCCAATTAAAGTCTCCACTGACATCTACATCTCCTGAGGATCCCACGGAAAAGTTTGCGCCACTTCCACCAGAGACAGTGAAGCCTCCACTTTGAACATTCAATGTTCCGTTTGCAGTAATAGTACCTGTTGCGGATATGGTCAAATCGCCAGTTGTCTTTATCAATGATGAGCCAGCATCGATGGTCAAAGCATTACCTGACCTATCCAGGTCAGTCGTACCTGTAGCAACTGTCAAGGTACTGTTGGAAGAAATAGTTAGTGTACCTATATCGGCATTAGGGCTGAACTCCTGACCCAAGGTCAAGCTGTTTACAGAAAAATCATTCGTGACTGTAACATCATGCTCGATAGTTACATCGTCAGCAGCACCTGGGATACAAGTGCAATCCCACGTACTAGTGCTGTTCCAATTGCCGCTAGCGGTACTGGTTATGGTCGCGCATGACGCATAGAAGCATATAAAAAATGCGGCAACAACAAATGTTGACTTCATAGTGGCTGAATTTCGCTGGATGGCAGAATGTCAAGAAAGGCAAGACAAAGATAAGAATAATACTATCTCAAACTTGTTTTATGCAAAAAATTACAGTCTCGGCTTGTAGTTAGGACTAATTGCAAAACGTCTTGACTCCACATGAATCACACCTGATTTTTCCTCATGAGGATACTGAAAATTAATGACGGTACTCTGGCTTATTCTCTTCAATTGAGGATAGGGAGCCAGCACCTTAAACACGTCATTGAAGTTCTGATAGGCGAGGGTCTCATATTCCACCAGTTTTGATAATTCCTCTGCCTTCTTCTTTCGTTTGAGTCCAAATATTTTGGTATGATCACCTGCAGCTTTGGTCCTTATGTACACAATCTCATTGGGATGAACTTTTAGTTTCCCCTCATTGCCGAAATTCAACGTTACCTCCTCTTTCGAGGAAAAGAGCATCCGATGTTCTCGTAATGCATTGAGCCGCTGAAGATTAGTTAATAGTGACAAGTACATCCTGATATTCCGACCAATAACAGTCATGAGAAAAACAAGGATCAAAGACAGTTCAAAATACTTTGCTGCCCTCACCTGAATTGGAAGCAGTGAATGAGCTAGTTCCTTAAACAGGAAAAAGTTGAGAGGGAAAATCAGAAAATAGATCCCGAGCTTGAGCCATTGTTGCCTTATTGGAAGCATGAAAAATGCAGACCAATAAAATTGGACAACCAACAGAACCAGGAAGGTAAAAGAGCTGAAGTCTGGCCAAATAAGTTCTACAACGGCTACCTGAAACAGGAAAACAGATGTAAGACAAAAGGACAGAAAGATAAAATGATCCCTATACTTTGTTTTCGCTAAAAACAGCTCAGAAATTCTCATCTGAAGCTAAGATAGGAGATTGGCTTGAACGTCGAAGCTTGTTCTTCTTATGCCAGCTTCAAAAAGAGTTTTTTTACTGTATACTTAACTAGCTCAAAAACACTTACCAAAAAATTGATCATCGCTTTTAGATTATTTCCTAACGAAATAAAATCAAACGCTAACCTTCCTCAAATTGTCGGTAAAAGAATGGAATTGAACCGGAATATTTCTGAAATGAGCCAGAATCAAGCAGATATTCTAGACCTTCCTGCTTCCATCACCGCGTATGACTCAATTTCGGTGAAAGCATCTTTCTCCATTTCCTGAATGGAAGAATCACTGCCTTCTGGAACATAGTCCCCTTCTTTTTCCCACCAGGTGCGAGCCAATTCCTGAGCTACATCTAAGTCAATATCAAAAAGATGACCATAAGACTCAGATATAATCCAAGGCTTATCGCTTTGGCTGAATTTCTTAAAGATCATATGTCTCATATTCTTTGATGTGGGATCCCCGGATTTGAAATGAGTCACGGTATAGGACATGGTTTCAGGCTCCGTCATTTTATGATCCCAAAACTTCTTAGATGAAATTAATTGGGCGGTTGTGATCACGTATCCTGTACCTTTTTCTAAAGGCTCCTTACTCAGTTCACAATTCGCCTTAAATTCCTTCTTCTTATTTTTTTTAAATAATCCTAGCATAAGTAGTTGAGTTTTTGTTGACCTTTGTTTTAATACTGATCTTCGCAACAAAGGTTACTTAAAAAGCGATACTCTTACCTTTAGTTGACGATTTTTTACAATTTTCTAAGATTCTCGCCTAATTTCTGATTGCTACGCAACCAAATCCCGCCTATAAGCGAATTGGATGAAACTTTTTAATCTAACAATCTCATGGCCATGAAATCATTTACCAAGGCAATTGCCAGTTTATTATTGGGTGCCACCATTACGTCCTCATGCAGTGAAGAAGATGAACCTACCACAGATACCGAGACCTTCTCTGCTCAGTTATCCGTAAGCGTAAACCCTTCTTCCATTACTGAAGGATCCTCTTCTACCATAACATTCACTTTGAGTGAGACCAATACAACTGGACAAGCCATAACGGTCACATTCTCAACCGAGGGTAGCGCTGGCGATAATGACTTTAGTCTTGCCGCCTCCAATGCAACTATTGCTGATGGTGAAACTTCCGTTTCTTTAGACATCACCTCTACCGACGACTCAGAAGAAGAGGGGTCCGAAACGGTGGTCGTTACCTTGTCTTCCAGTGGCTTACCGGACGGTGTATCACTAGGAACTTCTTCAACAACCATTACCATTGAGGACAATGATGATCAGGCTGCATCCTCTACTTTAGGAGATGAAGATGTTACCATCGACTTCTCCTCTTCTGATGGCAACACCATTACTATCAGCGGCTGGTCTAATGTCACGAACGCTGAGGGTTATGTGCTCTTAATCAACAATGAAAATAGCTTTTCTGATATTTACAGTACCTCATTGGGAAGTACCACCTATGTGGGAACCGGCGAGCAGGTAGTTTTAGATGCAAGTGGCTCCTCCGCAATTTCTGTCTCTTTATTGCAGGAATCAACCACCTATTTCTTTAAAGTCATCCCCTATGCTGGCAGCGAGTTTGGCAATGATAGATCTGTTAGCCAATCTAGCACCATGACTTGTAGTACCAGCAGCACCAGCGAAAATGAAGTTTGCTTTGAGATTGACAGCAGCAATGGCCTTCGAAAATTCACTTCCAACCAATTCCCGAACCACGA
This sequence comes from uncultured Roseivirgaceae bacterium, assembly GCA_964653795.1. Lineage (GTDB taxonomy): Bacteria > Bacteroidota > Bacteroidia > Cytophagales > Cyclobacteriaceae > JAWPMT01. The sequence goes on from CAZZHO010000182.1 coordinate 8,025, forward strand.
TACAGGACGATTTCCAAATGCGGATGTAACAGCTACATCTCTTTCTCAAGAAGTGCCTTTGAGTCCTTCTAACACTGGATCTGCCACCTATGTGTTCGATGAGTCGGGTGGTCCTACGCCGAGAAATCAAAATTTCTACCGATTTGGAGTAGCTAGTAATGGTTTAGGCTACAACCCGATGGGATTAAAACCCTGGACCAACCCGGATACTGGTGAAGAAAACTGGGCTTGGCAGGCTGCAGTGATAAATGAAGGAGATACAGATTTAGATGATGTCGGTGGACATGTCACATCTGTAGGTGTTTATCACTACCATGGTGACATCACGGGACTAGCAAGCGATGAGAATGGGGCAAGTCATTCAAAATTATACGGTTGGGCAGCGGATGGATTTCCAATTTATTACAAATATGGATTCACCACGGCGATGGATGCTGGTAGCGCGATAAAGGAATTAAAATCAAGTTATCAGCTGAGGTCCGGCAGTCGAGGAGGGAATGGGACAGATGCTCCTGATGGTAATTATGATGGAACGTACATTCAGGATTACGAATATGTAGCAGGACAGGGAGATTTGGATGAGTGCAACGGACGCACAGGAGTTACCCCCGAATATCCTGATGGAACTTACTATTATGTGATAACCGCTGACTTCCCGAAAGTCCCAAATTGCTTTATGGGAACACCAGATGAGGGTTTCATAATTGGTAACTAACTATTTCCTGAAAAAAGAAAACTTCTTTTTCTGAGGTGGGAGCGTACTATCGGTAATAAGCTGATAGACCTCTCCCCACCCCGGAAATCCACCAACATTTCTGTCATCCACGAAAATCTCAGCATTCACCTTTCTGCTGTTGTTACCAACCTCTTCATTGGGAAAACTTGCATTCACCGCGTAAAACTCAACTCCGTTTTTCTTACAGAAAGCAACCGCTTCTTCCAGCCTTTCTCCTGACCTCACGGTCCAAAGAATAAGCCTATAGCCTTCCTGTTGCAGGATGCGAAGTGTCTGAAATGCAAAGGGCTTCTCCTTTCCTATTTTCGGGAATCGATCCTCTACAATTGTACCGTCAAAATCTACCGCAATTACCTTACTTTCCAGGATCATATACTACTCTACACTTTAAGATCGAATTTATAGCACCAATAGTAAAAGTTCCACATGGAAGTG
>CAZZHO010000183.1:0-9169 GCA_964653795.1 uncultured Roseivirgaceae bacterium
AACAATACTCAAAAGGATTTTGGCTTCAGTTTATCTATTTAACCAAATATTGGGTAGAAGATGATAGTGACGGCTTTCAGCAGACTGATGCATTAATAGAGAAAATGAGCAACTTCTCTATGGATATGATAAGCAGAGGTGCTTTGGATTCGTTTTTGGATTTAGCAAAATTCTTTATTCAACAAGGGAAAAGATAGATGAGGGAGCAATCGAAAATTCCAACAGGCAAGGTTTCCAGAGCGGCCAAGTTTGTAAAGACCGGAGCAAAGGTTGGAGGGAATTACATTAAGCATTATTCGAGGAAGCTTGTCGATAAAGATGCAACTCGAGAACAATTGGATGAGGATAATGCAAAAGACATATACAATTCACTCAGTGAGTTGAAAGGGAGTGCCTTGAAGGTGGCTCAGATGCTGGCCATGGATAAAAACCTTTTGCCCTCCGCATATCAGGATCGATTTGCAATGGGACAGTACAGTGCGCCGCCATTGTCTTATCCGTTGGTGATTCAAACCTTCCGCAAGTCTCTAGGCAAGACGCCTTCTGACTTATTCGATACATTCTCGAAAAACGCTGTAAATGCAGCTTCCATAGGCCAAGTACATAAGGCCACTAAGGGTGGTGAAGAATATGCTGTGAAAATTCAGTATCCCGGAGTGGGCCAAAGTGTTCAGTCAGACTTGAAGTTGGTAAAGCCAATAGCACTTCGACTTTTCAATTTGAATGAGAAAGAGTTGGACCAATACATGGGAGAAGTTCAGGATAAGTTATTGGAAGAGACAGATTATCATCTGGAAGTAAGAAGGTCGATTGAGATTTCTGAAGCTTGCTCAAATATTCCGAACCTGTTCTTTCCAAAATATTATCCGGAGATGTCGTCAGAGCGGATTATTACGATGGACTGGCTGACTGGAAAGCACATAAGGGAGTTCCTACAAACAAACCCTTCACAAGAAATTAAGAATAAGCTTGGTCAGGCCATGTGGGAGTTTTATCATCATCAGATCCACAATTTGAAGCAGGTGCATGCTGACCCTCATCCAGGTAATTTTTTGATGCAGGAAAACGGCACACTTGGTGTCATTGATTTTGGCTGTGTGAAAGTCATTCCTGAGGAATTTTATGAAGGATACTTTAAGCTGATGAGTAAGGACCTTGTTGACAATGAAGAGGAATTGCTTCCTGTCTTGACGGAGTTGAATTTCCTTTATGATGATGATTCAGCTAAGGAAAGAAATATCTTCATCTCTGTTTTCAAGGAAATGACCTCTTTACTTGGTAAGCCTTTCCATGTAGACACTTTCGATTTTGCTGATGATGACTACTTCAGGCAGATATATGATTTGAGTGAGCGACTTTCCAATATGAAAGAGCTTAGAAATTCAAGGCATCCTAGAGGATCAAAACATGGATTATATATCAATAGGACTTATTTCGGCTTGTATACATTACTGAACGAGCTAAGAGCTGAAGTAAATACTACAAAGCCAGAATGGTTGAAGGAGCCTGAATTGGTTTAGTTGCTGAGCAACGATTGATTTAGCTTTAGTGAATGGTAATAGCTGTCTTGACCATTGCCGTAGTATGCATCAGTGAAAGGGGTTTCTTGTAGCTCTACTATCTGTTCTGGGTCAAGTGTTATGGTATCAAAGACAACTTCAAACCCATAGTATTGCAAAGTGTCATCCTTACTGTAGGCAATCTTCAATTCACTGAAGCCCTCTAACAAATCCTCAATTACTAAAAGAGACTCTTTCACTTCACCTTCGAATTGCATTGAGCTTAATCTGTGGGATGTTATTTGATGTTTGCAGTCATCAGCGTACCAGTACTGGCCGCATTGACTAGTCGCCAATATTTCGTAAATCTTACGGTGACTTTCTGGCCAGAGTTTTATTTCGAAAGACTCTCCTTCGTTGGATTCATAAATCAAATTGACCGGTATGTTTGAATCATTACTGATGTCCAGGGCGTGAAAAGAATCAGCTACTTCTACATTAAACCATGAACAACTTGAAAATATAATCAGAGAGATTATGATGATAAGGCGAGATTTGACCATCATGTCTTAGGTATTAGGGTGATAAAACTAAATCATAATAGAGGTATTTTCAATAGATCCCGAATACTTCATGGTTTCGATACCGAATCGATTTAAGAAATCCACGCCCTCATCACTTGCTATTCCTTTGTATTCAGCATAAGAGTTAAGATAGATCACCTTCTTGATGCCAGAGGTATAAATAATCCGTGAGCATGCCAGGCATGGTGATAGTGTGACATACAGTGTGGACCCTTCAATATTCGCCTGATTTTTAGCTGCATAGAGTATAGCGTTTTGCTCTGCATGTATTGCAAGGGAGCATCCACCCTTGGAATCTCTGGGACAGCCTTGCTCTGGCCATTCATCATCGCAATTGTGTGTTCCCGCTGGGGGACCATTATAGCCAATGGAGATGATTCTTGTTTCTCTTGTGAGAACTGCTCCAACGTGGCGTTTAATGCAGTGAGATCTGGAGGCAAGGTTTACCGCCAACTGCATGAAAATATCGTCGAACTCAGGTTTAGACATAGTCAACTAGAAGGTCATAAAAAAAGCTCACCAAAAATTGATGAGCTCGCTAAAATAGTTCTTATGCTATTAACACAATTCCTTATAGACTTCCTGCAAGTGATCAGAGATCATCTGGGCTGATCTGCCTTCAATATGATGTCTTTCTACAAAGTGGATCAACTCTCCATCTTTGAACAAAGCAATACTAGGAGAAGAGGGAGGGTAAGGCAAAGTATACTCTCTGACTTTCGCAGTAGCATCCATATCCACACCAGCAAAGACGGTTGTCAGATTATCTGGCTTCTTCTCACTTACTTGAAGGGAGTGAGCAACTCCTGGTCTCGCAGTACCAGCAGCACAGCCACATACTGAGTTAATAACTACTAAAGATGTTCCTTTTGCGTCTTTCATGTGGCTATCAACGGCTTCTGCTGTTTTCAATTCTTCAAATCCTGCCTGCGTCAATTCCGTACGCATTGGGGCTACTAATTCTTCAGGGTACATATTTCTATTCTTTCGCTATTCTAAAATTTATTACATAAATCCAAGCTCCAGTCTCGCAGCTTCGGACATCATATCTGTAGCATAAGGCGGATCAAATGTGACCTCCACTTCTACATCATTTAGTTCTTCTATCTCCTTCACCTTTGTCTTGATTTCATCAGGAATCGCTTCAGCTGAAGGACATGCTGGTGAAGTGAGCGTCATAAGGATATGTACATTATTGATAGGGAAAATATTGATCTCGTAGATCAATCCTAATTCGTACACATCTACAGGAATCTCAGGGTCATAGACTTCCTTAATGGCCATCACTACCTTCTCCTTCAATTCCAATGTTTTTTCTTCCTCTATAGCACTCATTTTGCTTCTTTCTCGTTCATTGAGTTGAATGCCAATGCGTAGATTTTCATCTGCTTTATCATGGCGCCAAACCCATTGGATCTTTGTGTTCCGATGAACCTATTCAAACCAATTTTCTCCGGAAAGGAAATTTCGTTGTTTAATATTTCATCAGGTTTTTGATTCGACAATACTCTGATCAATAAACTCACCAATCCTTTAGTAATCGCTGTATTCGAATCTCCCTGAAAAACCACATTTCCATCTTCCAGGTTCGCATTAAGCCAAACTTTTGATTGGCAGCCCTTGACAATATATTCATCTGTATGAAGGTCCTCTGGCAGAGTATCCATCTGCTCCCCCAATTCCATGATGTAGTTGATGGTCATTTCAAAGTCACCATCCAGCATGGAAAACTCTTCAACTAATTCTTCTTGCTTTTCTGTGATTGACATTGCCATGATTATCAGGCGCTTTTGTTGAAGCGACTTTCAATATCCGATACTGCTTGTACAAAGATATCGATCTCTTCTTTCGTATTATAAACAGCAAAAGAAGCCCTGGCCGTTCCTTCAATGCCGAACTTATCCATGATAGGTTGAGTGCAATGGTGGCCCGTACGTACTGCAATTCCTTTCGCATCCAGAAACATTCCTAAATCGAAAGGGTGAACACCTTTTAAGTTGAAGGAAATCACTGAGGCCTTGTTTTTCGCTACTCCGACTGGATCGAAGGACGCTATTTCATTGAGTTTGCTGGTAGCGTATACCAGCAGCTTATCTTCATGTGCGGCGATAGTTTGCTGACCTATCCCTTCCACAAAATCAATTGCCTTTTTAAGGGCCACTACTCCTGCAATATTAGGAGTACCCGCCTCAAACTTGTAGGGTATTTCATTGTAGCTGGTACCAGAGAATGAGACCTCTTTGATCATTTCTCCACCGCCTTGGTAAGGGTCCATCTTTTCTAGCACAGATCTCTTACCATAAAGTATACCCACTCCAGTGGGGCCATACATCTTATGTCCTGAAAGAGCCAAAAAGTCGCAATTGAGATCCTTAACATCAATTTTTAGATGTGGTGCAGCTTGAGCCGCGTCAATTACTGTCTTCGCTCCAAACTCTCTAGCAGATGCAACCATTTCCTTCACAGGATTGATCGTGCCTAAGCTATTGGAGATGTAGTTAAAAGCTACAATTTTGGTTCTCTCTGATAAAAGCTTGTGGTAAGTCTCAAGATCCAATTCGCCGCTTGACAATACTGGGATTACCTTGATCACAGCACCTGTTTGTTGCGCAAGGATTTGCCATGGCACAATATTGGAGTGATGCTCTAACTCTGAAATGATGATTTCGTCACCAGCTTTTAAGAACTTTCGTCCGTAAGACTGAGCTATCAAATTGATGCCTTCAGTCGTTCCTTTCGTGAAGATTACCTCTTCTACTTCATTAGCGTTGATAAAAGCCCTTGAAGCTTTTCTGGTCTCCTCAAAATCATGAGTAGCCCTTTCTGCCAATGAGTGGACACCTCTGTGGATGTTTGAATTGTCGTTTTGATAGTAATGTGCTAACGCGTCTAAAACGCTTTTTGGCTTTTGGGCAGTTGCCGCATTATCAAAATAAATGAGATCTTTTCCGTGTACTTTTTGAAACAGTACAGGAAACTGCTCTCTTACTTTCTGCACATCAAAGTCCACGGTATCAATCATGATAATAGTCTTTCTTGAATCATGTCCTCCAAACGTGATTTTACCTCTTCGAAAGGTACGTTTTGAAGGGTATCTTCTGCGAAGGCCACCAGCAGCATTGCTTTAGCCGATACTAAATCTAAGCCTCTGGCTCTTAAATAAAATATCGCCTCCTCATCTAGTTGACCTACGGTACACCCATGGGAGCACTTTACGTCATCTGCCCAGATTTCCAATTGTGGCTTCGTATTGACTGTTGCTGAGTCTGACAGGCTGATATTGTTGTTTGACTGGAAAGCGTTGGTCTTCTGGGCTCCTTCTCTTACAAAGATTTTTCCATTGAAAACTGCCTTAGATTTTTCATCTACGATACCCTTGTACAACTCATTGCTGTAGCTATTTGGGTGCTTATGATCAACCGCCGTATGATTGTCTACGTGGCTCTTTCCATCCAAAAGATACAGACCTAGCATATGGCTCTCGCAGTTCTGATCTTCCTGCGCTATATACAGGTTATTCCTTACCAGTTTGCCCGAGAAAGAGTAGGTGTTAATGTAGAATCTACTATCTCTCTCTTGAAAGATATTGCTGTTTTCAGCGACAATATGCTCGTCTCGGAATGATTGGATTTTCGTAATGTTCAACTCGGCGTTAGCACTTACGTGACCGTACTGAGATGAGTTGTAAAACAGTTTGTTCTCGCCACTCACCTCATATGTTTCTACCACATTCAGAGCACCTGAAGTGACTTTGTAAGAAATCCTTGGCTGCGCAATTACCGATCCTGCTGCAACATCAAATAAGTGATAAATACTAGCACTTGCCTTTTCCTTGCCATGATAGGATATCACAATCTCTTCAGTGAAAAAAGCCTTATTTAGGAATGCTAACGGATCATTATCAGAAGGGTGCGAAGGCAGGTCCTTTCTTTCTAGTGTTATATCTGATAAAATGCTTGATGCATCTGCATCAAAACGTCCATTTACAAAAACGACTTTAGAACTTTGAAAATCCCAACTTTTTTGGATTTCCGAAGCTCCGGCGTGGTTCTCTCCAAGAAAGTCTACATGCTGTTCTACCAGAGACTTAAAGGGAGAGTACTTATATTCTTCCGCCTTTCTGTCAGGGAAGCCACCACCTGATAGGAACTTACCGAAGGCAGCTTCTCTGATTTCTTTTAACTCATTGCTTGGAGATGAAAGTTGTAGCGTTTCGTGGGCAGCTTTTAGGCCGTCAATAGCAGTTAGTGTCTCTTCCATCTCAAACTAATTGGCCATCAACTTCCTCCTTGATCCAGTCGTATCCCTTTTCTTCCAATTCAAGGGCAAGTGACTTGTCACCAGATTTCACAATCTGACCTTTGTAAAGTACGTGAACAAAGTCAGGAACTATATAGTCCAATAGACGCTGGTAGTGCGTCACTACGATGGTTGCATTATCGGCAGACTTCAAAGTATTCACCCCATTGGCAACAATTCTCAGGGCATCGATATCTAAACCCGAATCTGTTTCATCCAGTATTGCCAATTTTGGCTCTAACATGGCCATTTGGAAGATCTCATTCCGCTTTTTCTCTCCACCAGAGAAGCCTTCATTCAATGATCTACTTAATAAAGCTTGGTCGATCTCTACCAGCTTCATTTTTTCCTTCATCAGCTTTAAGAAGGAAACAGCATCCAATGCTTTCTCTCCTCTATGCTCCCTGACCTGGTTCAGTGCTGTTTTTAAGAAGTTGGTGGTGCTTACTCCCGGGATTTCCACTGGATACTGAAATGCCAGGAAGATTCCTTCTCTTGCTCTTTCTTCTGGAGCTAGTTCAGTGATGTCGTTTCCTAAGTATTCTATGGAGCCGCCTGTCACTTCGTAATCTTCTCTTCCAGCAAGGACTGATGCTAAGGTACTTTTTCCAGAACCATTTGGTCCCATAATGGCATGTACTTCACCAGGCTTTACCTCGAGGTTGATGCCATTAAGTATGTCTTTGTCCTCAATTGAGGCTTGTAAGTTGCTTATTTTTAACATGATCTGTCTTTCGAAATTTGTAAAACGACTAATTAGCCGACGCTGCCTTCAAGAGTTAAAGCCAATAGTTTTTGTGCTTCCACTGCAAACTCCATCGGCAGCTTATTCATCACTTCCTTGGCGAAACCATTGACGATAAGTGCCACAGCACTCTCTTCGTCGAGTCCTCTTTGCAGGCAATAGAAAATCTGATCTTCACCAATTTTAGATGTAGTTGCTTCATGCTCTATTTGAGCACTTTTGTTGTCGACATCGATGTAGGGGAAGGTGTGTGCACCACATTTATCTCCCATTAATAGTGAATCACATTGTGAGAAATTTCGAGCATTTTTTGCTCGCTTCATAATGTGTACCTGGCCTCTGTAGCTGTTTTGTGATTTTCCCGCAGAAATTCCTTTTGATACTATACGCGAGCGAGTGTTCTCTCCAATATGTATCATTTTGGTGCCTGTGTCAGCCTGCTGGTAGTTGTTGGTTACAGCGACTGAGTAGAATTCACCAACAGAGTGATTTCCTTTCAATATGCAAGAAGGATATTTCCAGGTCACTGCTGAACCTGTTTCGACTTGCGTCCAGGAAATTTTTGCGTGATCTCCAGCGCAGAGCCCTCTTTTAGTTACGAAATTGTAAATACCACCTTTGCCATTCTTGTCTCCAGGGTACCAGTTTTGAACTGTCGAGTATTTTACTTCAGCATTGGAGGCCGCATAAATCTCTACCACGGCAGCATGGAGCTGGTTTTCGTCTCTCATAGGAGCGGTGCAACCTTCAAGGTAGCTAACATAAGAATCATCTTCAGCAACAATAAGCGTTCTCTCGAACTGACCAGTGTTAGCTGCGTTAATTCGGAAGTAAGTGGATAGTTCCATCGGGCACCTCACACCCTTAGGGATGTAACAGAAAGATCCATCAGAAAATACTGCTGAATTTAAGGCTGCAAAGTAATTGTCGTTACTAGGAACGACCGAGCCCAAGTACTTCTTTACAAGCTCAGGATGATCTTGCACGGCTTCTCCAAAAGAGCAGAAGACTATGCCCAGTTCTGATAGTTTGTCTTTGAAAGTCGTAGCTACTGACACAGAATCGATTACCGCGTCTACCGCAACTCCCGTAAGTCTTTTTTGCTCTTGAAGGGAAATTCCAAGCCTTTCGAAGGTCTTCAAAAGTTCTGGATCCACCTCTTCCAGGCTATCTACCTTTTTCTGTTGTTTCGGAGCGGAGTAATATTTGATGTCCTGATAGTCTACGCTGGGGTAGTCCACATTAGCCCACTTAGGCTCCGACATTTTTTGCCACTTCTTAAAGGCATCCAGTCGCCAATCCAATAACCAGGATGGTTCATTTTTCTTACTAGAGATGAACCTGACTATATCTTCATTCAGACCTTTAGGAGCTTCGTCTGCTTCAAAATCAACAGACCATCCATGCTCATATTCTTTGGAGGTGAATTCCTCCAGAATTTGGTCGTCTTTGCTCATGCTTTCTTCTTTCAATTCTTATCAGCTTAAGGTAGAATCAACCACAAAGAAAACTCTTATATGGATTAATTCTAAATAAGAATCTAATAAAGGAGCAAAAGGTTTGCGAGAATGCTCTTTTTTAGAAATTTAGATGACGATTGAGGCTCTCTTCTAGTGAAATGAACGTTTCTGTTCGCTCGATACCCTCAACTTTTTGAATCCTGTCGTGCAATACGTCCTTAAGGTGTCTGGTGTCCTTACAATGTATCTTAATAAAAATATTGTAGTTACCAGTTGTGTAATGGATTTTGACAATTTCAGGGATTTCCTTCAATTCAGTAACGACCCTGTCATAAAGAGAACTCTTTTGTAAATAGATACCCATGAAGCAGGTGACATCATACCCAAGTTTGGAATAGTCCATTTTTAGAGTAGTTCCACTCACCACACCCATCTCTTCGAGCTTTTTCATACGTACATGGACAGTACCACCTGAAACAAACACTTTTTTGGCTACCTCAGTGTATGGAATTTTGGCATCTTCCATTAAAAGATTGAGGATTTTTAAGTCTACATTGTCGATTTCGTAATTCTTGGCCATTT
>CAZZHO010000184.1:0-2618 GCA_964653795.1 uncultured Roseivirgaceae bacterium
TGCCTGCTTACTTCAACGATGCTGAGCGTCAGGCTACCAAAGAGGCTGGTCAGATCGCAGGCCTTGAAGTAAAAAGAATCATCAATGAGCCTACTGCTGCGGCATTGGCTTATGGTCTGGATAAGAAAAACGCCGATATGAAAATCGCGGTGTATGACCTTGGTGGTGGTACATTCGATATTTCAATCCTGGAATTAGGTGATGGCGTATTCGAAGTAAAATCTACTAATGGTGATGTACACCTTGGTGGTGATGACTTTGATGGTGTGATCATCGACTGGTTGGCACAAGAATTCCAAAACGATGAAGGAATCGATCTTAAGAAAGATCCTATGGCCCTTCAGCGTTTGAAAGAAGCTGCTGAAAAAGCAAAAATCGAGTTGTCTAGCTCTAGCAGCACCGAGATCAACTTGCCATATATCATGCCTGTGGACGGTATTCCAAAGCACTTGGTAAGATCACTGAGCAGAGCAAAGTTTGAGCAACTGGCTGATGACTTAGTGAAAAGATCTATGAAGCCGGTAGAGCAAGCATTGAATGATGCTGGACTTTCTACTAGCGAAATTGACGAAGTAATCTTGGTAGGTGGATCTACTCGTATCCCTAAAATTCAGGAAGAAGTTGAGAAGTTCTTCGGTAAGAAACCTTCTAAAGGTGTGAATCCTGATGAGGTGGTAGCGATCGGAGCTTCTATCCAGGGTGGTGTATTGACTGGTGAAGTGAATGATGTATTACTTATTGATGTTACGCCGCTATCTCTTGGTATAGAGACTTTGGGTGGTGTTTTCACCAAATTGATCGAGTCGAACACTACAATCCCTACGAAAAAGTCTGAGACTTTCTCTACTGCTGCTGACAATCAGCCTTCTGTTGAAATCCACGTATTGCAGGGTGAGCGTCCGATGGCAAAAGACAATAAGTCGATCGGTAGATTCCACTTAGATGGTATTCCGCCAGCACCAAGAGGCGTGCCTCAGGTAGAGGTGACCTTCGATATCGATGCGAATGGTATCCTAAATGTGTCTGCGAAAGACAAAGGCACTAACAAAGAGCAGAAAATCAGAATCGAGGCTTCTTCAGGATTGACTGATGAGGAAATCGAGAAAATGAAGAACGAGGCGAAGGCAAATGCTGAAGCCGACAAAGCAGCCAAAGAAGAGATTGAGAAAATCAATCAGGCAGATTCTTTGATCTTCCAAACGGAGAAGCAACTGAGTGAATTCGGTGATAAACTTTCTGATAGCAACAAAACCGCTATCGAAGGTGCTTTGACGAAGCTAAAAGAAGCGCATGCTAGCAAGAACATCGCTGGTATCGACACAGCTATGAATGAGCTGAACACTGTGTGGCAAGCGGCTTCTCAGGAGATTTATCAAGCACAGCAAGCTGCTGAAGGAGCTGGAGCTCCAGGCCCTGACGCTGGTGCGGCAGATGCTGGAAGTGCCGAAGGTGCTGACGATGTAGCAGACGTTGAATACGAGGAAGTAGACGATAAGAAGTAAACTTCCCTGGCTATATATAACAAAAGGGCTCCACGAGGAGCCCTTTTTTATTTGTGTATAGCTTGTTAATTACTCGTATCTAAGCGAATCCACAGGGTTTTTCACCGCTGCTGACAACACCCTTCCCGAGGAGGTCATTAGTGCAATAAGGAAGAATATTACCAATGGAATAGCGATGGAAACCACGGTAATAGCCTGGTAATAAAAGAAGATGGACGCCATCAACGCATCTACAGCGAAATAGGCCAACGCGCTACCCAAAACCGCTGCAACGAGGAGAATGAGTACAAAAGGCTTATTAAGCAATAGGATGATGTTGGAGATTTTGGCTCCCAGTACTTTTCTTACCCCTATTTCTTTTACTCTTTTCAAGACATTGAGTGAAACCAAGGTGAAAAGCCCAATGGATGATAAGATCATTGCTAACCCACCCAGGAAGGTGAACATGATCACAATGTTCTTATTGATCAGCTGCGTTTCCGCCATGAACTCATCCTGAAGGTCAGCGGAAAAAGGCTTGTTTGGGATTACTTTATACCATGCTTCTTCAAGGCTGGCTTGTAGTTCTTTCAGGTTGCCACTTGTTTTGGTCACGACGAAATTCATGCGCTTATCCAGAGCCGGACGAATGCCCAGTGGCTCTACTGGTTCCCAGAAACCATACATGTAGAAATCTTCGATAACCCCTACAACCGTTAAGCGAGTAGAATCATTGATCTGAAGGATCTTGCCTACCGGCTTATCCCAGCCAAATTCACGTACCAATTGCTCATTGACAATGATGGAGTTTTTGGAATCATGCTCATAGAGGTCTTCTTCAAAGAATCTGCCATCGGCTAGTTTGATGTCCATCAGGCTGAAATAGTCTTTGCCCATGTCCATCATATCGGCTTCCATCTCTTTTTCACCGTTTTTCAGTACCCGGCTGTAAGACCATCTACCAATGTGCTCTTCAGTACCTGCTACTTCTTCTACAGCAGCCAAACTTTTCACCTCATTGTAATACTTAGTGTATTCAGTTTCATTGTCAACCTGTACTGCCAGGATTCCATTCTTCTCAAAGCCTACGTCCAGACCTTCCTGATATCGGGCATTTCCAGCGAAGGCGATACTGGA
>CAZZHO010000184.1:2718-9101 GCA_964653795.1 uncultured Roseivirgaceae bacterium
AGCCTACGTCCAGACCTTCCTGATATCGGGCATTTCCAGCGAAGGCGATACTGGAAATCAGGGCCAGCACGGTGAAGGAGAACTGTAGCGTCAAAAGAATCTTAGAGAACAAGTTAGAGCCGCTCAATTTGGTGTTACCTTTCAATATGGATACTGGTTCGTAGCTGGATACATACAAGGCCGGATACCCCCCAGCAATGATGGATGTGAAAACAAGTAACCCGGCAAGGAAAATATAAATTTCAGGATTGGCGAATAGCGACAATTGCAAATCAAGGAAGTCCCACATTGCGCTGTAAGCTGGTACCAGATATATGGAGACTAGAATTGCGAATAACATGGACAATGCGCACAGGACAATATTTTCTCCCATGAACTGCAATATCAGTTGCCACTTGTTACCACCCATTACTTTTCTGATACCTATTTCTTTTAGTCTCTTAGAAGAGATGGCCAATGAAGTATTGGTGAAGTTGAAACAGGCGATCAACAACATGAGTCCAGCCATGAAAAAAGGTACAATGAAGGCCGGTTTTGGAGGTGCCTGGTTTAGCCAATTGGCTCTGAGATCTTCACCCTTGATGCCAAGACCGTCAAGTGGTTCCAGATAAAAACTTGCGATTTTCCAGTCGTCCCTGGCTTTGTTTTGTACTTCAATGAATTTATCATCCAGGATACCTGGCACATGTGCTGGATACTCGTCACCCTCTGTCATGATGAAAGTACCTGCTATGAACCATCGCCATTCGTTGTTGTCTCTTTTATTGAAGTCAAGGAACTTCTCAAATGGTAGGAAGGCATGGAACGTGATGCTGGTATTTTGCGGTACCTTTTCGAGGACACCACCGACTATGAAGCTTTCAATGTCTCCATCATCTTTGACAATCTTGATGAGTTCACCTACAGGGTCGGTATTAGGGAAATAAATTTCGGCGGTCTCAGCGGATAAAATGATTTTGCCATTTTCCCCAAAAGCCTCTTTTGACCCGTACTTGAAGGGGTAAGTAAACATCTCAAAGAAATCAGGGTCCGCGAATCCTACCCTTTTGTTAAGAATTTTTTGGTCTTTCTGCAGTACCAGGCCCATGGCATTGTACCGGGAGGTATGTGATATACCTGCCAGTTCGTTCTGAATTTGATGCCCTACCGGCAGCGGTGTAATACCGAATGGAATGTCTTGATCTTCTACAGACTTGTTGACCTGAATTTTGTAGATGCGCTTGTAATTGGCATGGTTAGTGTCGAAATCGACCACATATCGATAGTTGATATAACCAACGATACAGCAAGCGAGTGTTAAGCCAAGTCCAATAACATTGATGATGACATAGGACTTGTTCTTCAGGAAATTCCTGAAGGTTGTCTTTAAAAAGTTGTAAAACATGAGGTTGAGTTAGTTTGACCTACCTTATACAGATGAATTTTTTGCAAAAAGGTTGCGTTTCATCGGAATTATTTTGGGCCACCATATTTTCGCGTATTCTAATTCTGTAATCAAAAGATAGGTTGTATTACTACTAAGTTAATCGGATGCGTCAAAAGTTATTGAGGTCAGGAGCTGATGAGTTGTCCTACGAGATCAGAGGGATTGTCAGGAAAGCTGAGCAACTCCGTGATCTGGGATATGATATATTCTGGGAGAATATTGGTGATCCGGTGCAGAAGGGCAAGAAGTTGCCCAAATGGATGAAGGATATCATTGCGTCCGAGACATTGAAGGACGCTTCTTTTGGCTATAGTCATTCTAAAGGGCTGCTCTCGACCAGGGAGTTTTTAGCTGAGCGCAATAATCAGAAGGGAGGAGCGCAGATTGGACCTGAAGATATTACCTTCTTCAATGGACTAGGTGACGCGATTGCCAAACTGTACCAATACTTACTTCCTACCGCTCGCGTAATAGGACCATCACCCGCTTATTCTACGCACTCTTCAGCGGAAGCTGCTCATGCTAATAGTCACCCTATTACTTATAAGCTAGATCCTAAAAATGGCTGGATGCCGGATTTAGAAGATTTGGAGATGAAGGTGAAATACAATGACAGTATTGTGGGGATATTGGTAATCAACCCTGACAATCCTACTGGCCTTGTGTATCCAAGAAAGGTGCTTGAAAAAATTGTGGCTATTGCCAGGAGATATAACCTGTTTTTAATCTTCGATGAGATCTATATGAACATTGTCTACGGAGAAGTGGAGACCGCTTTGATGTCAGAGATTGTTGGGGATGTCCCTGGGATCAGCTTGAAAGGGATTTCAAAAGAATTGCCATGGCCTGGCTCACGATGTGGATGGATGGAATATTACAATCGGAAGTCGGATAAAGAATTCAATCGGTTGTGCCAAACTCTGGACAATGCTAAAATGATAGAGGTGAGCTCTACTACGCTGCCTCAGTCCATCATTCCGAAAATAATGAGTGATGAGCGATATGAGCCTTTTTTGAAGGTATCAAATAGTGAAATTCGCGAAAGAAGCAAGGTGCTTGAGGAACAACTGTCGGATGTGCCCTATATCCATTTTAATAAGACAAATGCAGCTTTTTATAGCACGATCATTTTCGAAGACGGAGCTTTGAAAGAAGGGCAAAGCCTGAAAGTGGAAAGGGAAGATGCAGCTGGTTTATTACAAAGGTGGCTACAGGGTGTGCATACGCTTGATAAGATTTTTGTCTATAACCTCCTGGCAGCAAAAGGCGTTTGCGTGGTGCCCATTTCAAGTTTCTGTAGTGATCTTTTAGGTTTCAGGATGACACTTCTTGAACAAGACCTGGATAGGTTTCAAGGGATTACCGAAAAGATTAAGGAAGGAATTGTGGAGTTCTGTACTTCTGTTTGACGGAATTAGCTTTCAACACTTGCTGATTCCAATTCAATAAAGAAAGTAGTGCCTTTTCCAGGTTCACTCTCGCAAGTGAGCTTGCCGCCATTCATTTCAACAAAGTCTTTGCTGATAATAAGGCCAAACCCCTGTCCTTTTTCTCCTTCAGTGCCTTCCTGCGTGAAAATATTCTCTTCGCTATTAAGCTGGCCGAGCTGATCAATTGGCATGCCGATGCCTTCGTCTCGGATTGAGAAGATGGTCTTATCTCCTTTTGAAATTGATCGGATGGTGATGACCCCATTATGATGGCTGAATTTGATAGCATTGGAAAGTAAGTTCCGCACTACGGTTGATATCATTTCCGTGTCTACCAAGACCCTATCTGATTGTATGTCAGTTGCAATTTGAACGTCTTTACTATCGATTAGGCTGCTGTATACACTGATGCTTTCCTGAACTATTTTTTTGATTGAAGTCTCCTCTTTTTGGACTTTCACTTGGTCTAGTTGTGCATAGGACCATTTCAGAACACGATTTAGGATTTGAATGCAATCGTCAATCTTTTCTTTCTGGTAATCGACAAAATCGGAGATTTCTTTTTTGGACATTTCGCCCATTTCCAGCACCTGCACAAGACCCATAAGTGAAGTAAGAGGAGCTCTGAGATCGTGAGCGATTAAGCTGAATAGCTTATTCTTGAATTTACTGTTTTGGACCAGCTTTTCGTTGGCAGATTCTATTTGCTCTTTTGCTTTTTGGAGCGTACGGGTCTGAGCATCAACTTCTGCTTCAAGCTGCTGAGTATAGTTTTTTTGGAGTTCGTATTTCTCCTCCTCTAAATGCCGGAGAGAATAGCCAATTACAATAGAAAAAAGGATCATTTGAATGAGCACGGTGCCAAACATGATATAGACTGCAATATCGATTTGCTCCGTGGTGGCCAGGTTGGTATCGCTTAAGGAGAACCACTTTATTGTATAAACAGTAGCTCCTATTAGTACTGGCAAGTTTGTGGCAAGAAATATTCTGGCTTCTCTTTTCGCCTTCCAAAGGAAGGTGGCTGTTGAAAATTCCAACAGGATGGCCACCAAAGCCATAATAGCTGCAGCCACCGAAATGCTTTCTTCGAACTCAATGTTTACTCCAATGAGCATATTCAGAAGCTGGAGAATGAAAATACTCAAAACCAGACCTGCAATGATTTTGAAAACCGAGTTGAGTTTCGGATGGGACTGTTTAGAAATTTTTAGAAAAGCCCTTGAAAAGAGTATTGAGCTAAAGACGGTAAATGAGGCAGTGACCACTGAAAGAGAGGCACCCAAAGCATAATAATCATCTCTGAAAAGCATCAATGATACATGGCATGTGAAACCAAGCACTAACAGGCAGTAGTAGACGTAAATCTTATTGCGAATAACGAAGTAGAGGATAAGATTATACAGTCCAATCATGCCGAAAAGCGACATGGCTACTATGGCGAAAATCTGATATTGCTGTACCAGCGAAAAGTTCAAACTCAGGCAGGTTATCCTAAAGAAACTAAAATAAGAGGCTAAGAGGAGAGAATTAATGCTCAGGGTTAGATAATCGTTTGAGGGAGCATTATCTCCACGTCATCCGGCGTGCTTGGTGCTTAGCTCTGGATAAACTTCAAGTTCCTTTTTAATCCTTGAAATTTTGTCCGCTTCACAGCCGACTTCTTAAACACCTTTCGGAAAACTTCTTCGGTCATTTCAGTCCATTGGGATTCGTCCAAGTCTTGCCACCCCTGAGGGGAGAACTTTTCCTCTGTATGTGATCTTGAAAACCTATTCCAGGGACAAACATCCTGACAGATATCACAACCAAAAGCCCAATTTTCCATTTTTCCTGAAAATTCATTAGGTATTTGATCCTTCAGCTCAATGGTAAGGTAGGAGATGCATCTACTTCCGTCCACTACATATGGTTCGGGAATGGCATCTGTAGGGCACGCGTCCATACATTTCGTACATGTGCCGCAGTAATCTCCTACAGAAGCATCAGGCGTCAGTTCAAGATCGCAGATAATTTCAGCCAAGAAAAAGAAGCTGCCCATCTGTTTGTTGAGTAGCAATGAGTTTTTACCTACCCATCCCAAACCACCTTTTTCAGCCCAAGCCCGCTCATGTACTGGAGCAGAATCGACAAATACTCTTCCCTCGATTTCACCAAATTCAATTTGCAGGTCGTTGAAGAGGTCATTAAGTTTTTTCTTAACAACAAAGTGGTAGTCCTGGCCATATGCATATTTGGCTATTTTGGGACCTTTCTTGTTCTGATGGATTTTCTCTGGGTAATAGTTGTAGATGAGAGAGATGACTGACTTAGCTCCTGGGACTAGCTTTCTAGGGTCCAATCTCTTGTCAAAATGATTTTCGAGGTATGACATTTTACCCTGATATCCTCTTTTGAGCCATTCTTCCAATTTGGGGGCCTCCTCTTTCAGAAAATCAGCTTTGGCTATGCCACAATGATCAAAGTGGTACTTTCTGGAAAGTGATTTGACAATTTCTGATTTCTTCTCAGGGGTCAAAACAGGGAGCCCATTTGCTGCGGAGGGATTTCTCCCAGGTGTTGATATGCCAACTCCGTGGCTTGACGACCTCTGGCGGTACGCTTGATAAAGCCTTCCATGATCAGGAAAGGTTCATAGACTTCCTCGATTGTCTCAGCTTCCTCTCCGCAAGCTGTAGCAATAGTGGAAAGCCCTACGGGGCCACCTTTAAACTTGCCTATGATAGTGGCAAGAATGCGGTTATCCATTTCATCTAAGCCATGATCATCTACATCTAGCGCATTGAGAGCCATCTGAGAAATGGGTAAAGTGATAGCTCCATCTCCTTTTATTTGTGCAAAATCTCTCGTGCGTCTCAATAAATTATTGGCAATACGAGGGGTGCCACGGCTTCTCCTTGCAATTTCGTAGGCGGCCTCTTTGTCAACCATAGCTCCCAGGATATCCGCGGATCTACCCACAATCCGAGTTAGCAGTTTCGCATCGTAATACTCCAATCTGGAGTTAATGCCGAACCTTGCCCTAAGTGGGGAAGTAAGTAATCCCGATCGTGTGGTGGCACCAATCAGCGTAAATGGATTCAGACCAATTTGCACGGTACGTGCGTTGGGACCTGAATCCAACATGATGTCAATTTTATAATCCTCCATTGCCGAATAGAGGTATTCCTCAACAATCGGATTCAACCTATGAATTTCATCGATGAAAAGTACGTCATGATCTTCCAGGTTGGTGAGTAGGCCAGCAAGCTCTCCGGGCTTATCCAGTACGGGACCACTTGTGATTTTGATATTGGAGCCAAGCTCGTTGGCAATAATGTGGGATAGTGTCGTTTTTCCCAACCCCGGAGGCCCATGCAGCAAAACATGATCCAAAGGTTCACTTCTTAGTTTAGCCGCTTCCACGAAGATCTTAAGGTTTTCCACGATTTTTCCCTGACCCGTAAAGTCCTCAAAACTTAGGGGTCTGAGCGCTTTTTCAAACTCTTTTTCACTGGAAGACAACTCTTCCCCATCTGCACTCAAAT
>CAZZHO010000185.1:0-9085 GCA_964653795.1 uncultured Roseivirgaceae bacterium
CTGAGGTGGCTACCTCTCTTTCTTATTATTGCCTGTGTACCTGAAAAGCAAGCAGAGCGCCCAATCGATACGCCACAAAAGGACACCATAGCAGCCATTAGCAATGATGCTATAGTAACCGAAACACCCATTGCCGATGACTTTTTACATAACGTCAATCAATTTGCTGAAGACTTTCCTGGTTACAAGCTGAAATCATCTCAAGTCATTGATACAGTGTCCAACCCATCTGAACACTGGTTTATTTCCTCCCTGGAGCGATCTCGTAGTTGGTATTCACAGCAAAATGATGCCCGTGGCCAGCGGGCACTATTGAAATTACCAACCAAAGAAGAAATCAACCAGATAGGTTTTATCAGGCAAGGCGCATTGTATCAAACCAACCCCTCCAGTCATGACGTCCTTTTTGAGGAGTGGCATTTTGAATCAAACTATGCGGCAGAAAGGTGGCTTGTTTTGCTCAAGGATTCACTAAGAGGAAATGAATTCACCAAGCCGCCCCGCTTTCAATGGGTGGAAGACAATCGGCTTTTGCTAGTAGCCACTAAAAGTGCCGCTACCTGGTTTGAACTGGCTGACACCTTAACCGCCAGCCTCACGGGGAAAACCAGGAGCCAACTCAATGCCCTTTATCATCCACTTGATTTATCACACTTCAAAAAGTGGCAAGGGCCATCCAATAGTGGTATTGCCGCCAACAAGTACTTGTATGTCGACCCTGCCCAACAGCACTATCGGTATTTTCTGTTTCAAAAGCATATGAGAGGCCGACCCACTCCTACGGAAAAGGCATTTCACATCACCACTTCTTTACACCATCCCTTAACAGGAAATGAAAAGTATGAATCTATTGAGGAAACTTTGGTGGGGATTCAGTGTGAGATCAAAGACTCAGGTCTCAGCATAGATCTTATGGATAAGTCTGAAAAGGAGCTGTCCGAAATGCTTGGTGAAGTCCTTTATGAAGCTGATGGTCACAAGGTATATGGACACTTCAATCGAATTTATGCAGTTGGTTTCACTGAAGGTCGGGTCAGTCGCTTCAAATACATGAGGTTGAAAAAAGCATTTGATACCTATCAAGACGATCCGGCGGCGATGAATGAAATTCTGAGCTGGAACCCATGAAATGCTTTATCACTTTAACATTAACTTGCTTATTTACAGCTTCTTATGCGCAAGTATATGAGCTGGTAAAGGCTATATCGTCTAACGATCTTAGTGGCGTAGAAATAGCCATTTATAAAGTGGCCACCAAAGAGATGGTACCTCCTGGTGGAGAACCCTTTGAAAAGCTGATCATACAAAAAGAGCTCTCTATTCAGGAAATTCGTACGTTGCTAAAAAGAGCCAGTAGACGTTCCTCTTATAACGATAGTCAGGCACTCCTCTCCCACTGGAATGTGGTCATTGCATTCAGCAACGACAAGGACAAAATCATCTTCTCCACTATCACAGGGAACATCTCCGTGACCCATAATGGATCTACCGGTTACAGTCACATCTCCGATAAGTTCGGACAGTACTTGTATCGCTTTTTGCACGATGCTGATCTATTGAAATACATGGATGAGGAAGATTTAGCGGCGTTGAGGCCGTGAAGCAGTACTATAGCTCAGCATTAATTCCTTTTCAGAAAATGAGAAAAACAACAAGATAAAAGCCACCCTGATGGATATCAATATAGTCTTTCGCTATGTCCACAGTTTTACCACCCTAATTGACCCTTATTCCATCCTCAAACTCTTAACAGGATTCATACGAGCTGCTCGGATAGACTGGAAACTAACTGTGCCTAAGGTGATAATCAAAGCTCCTGCAGCAGCCACTACGAAAAACCACAAGCTTACGTCTATACGATATTCATAATTGTCCAACCACGATAACGTACCGTAGTAAGCGATCGGTGACGCAATAAGGCAAGAGACCATTATCAATACTACAAACTCGCTTGTAAGCATCTTCCAAAGATTTAGGATGGTAGCACCAAGTACTTTGCGGATGCCAATTTCCTTTGTACGCTGCTCTGCCACAAATGAAGCTAACCCAAATAACCCAAGGCAGCTGATGAATATGGCCAATACAGAAAATGTACCTGCCAGCTTGGCAACGCGCTCTTCTGCAATGAACTTCTTAGCATGTTCGACATCAACAAAAGTTGGATTAAAGGGCACATTCGGCACAATTTCCTTCAAAACCGTCTCCACTTGATTGAGGGATTGACTAATACTTTGCTGGGGGTTTAGTTTAAGCGTGATATAATTGGCATAGTCGTCATATCCCATCATGTAGATAGTAGGTGTTACGGACTTAAAGGGTGAATCCATCAACATGTTTTTCACTACACCAATGATCTTGTGCTCGCCTTTTCCTCGCTTCATGACCTGTCCTACTGGGTTGGTAATACCCATGTATTCCACAGCCGCCTCATTGAGGATATAGGCAGTAGAATCACTGGAGATATCTCTCGAAAAATCACGCCCATCCAGTAGATCCCAGCTAACCGTGTTTCCATAATCATGGGTGATATGAAGGAAAGAAAAACTAGTCCGAAAATTAGGGTCCTTGCCAGGCCAACTAAATCCACCACCAGAGTGCTCTACTTCAGTCATGGAACTAGAGGATTCCGTCATTTCCACAATGCCCCCGCTATTGATAAGTTCGTTTCTAAGTAAGTTGTATTTTCCTTCAAAGTCTGACGTGCTCAACTCCATTGTAATAACTCCATCCTTATCATAACCCAATGGGCGATCTTTTGAATATTGAATTTGGTTGAAAACCACGATAGTACCAATGATCAACATCACTGATACCGAAAATTGAAAAACCACCAATGCTCTCCTTGATAGGACAGCAGAAGGTCCTGCTTTGAAGGTGCCTTTCAAAGCTTTGATGGGCGCGAGAGAAGACAGATATAGTGCCGGATAGCTTCCAGCTAATAATCCAGTAATGAGCACAAAACCAACTGAGATAAGCCAGAAATAGACATCTCCTAACGGCAATTGAACAGGGTAACCTACAATATTGCTGGCCAAAGGTGAGATCATCGTCACTAGCGCCATAGACAACAAAAAGGCGAGTATTACAACAAAAAAGGACTCACATAAAAACTGCTGAACGAGCTGTCCTCTCAACGTGCCCATAGATTTTCGTATGCCAACTTCTTTCGCCCGCTTTTCAGAACGAGCTGTGCTTAGATTCATGAAATTAACGCAAGCGAGTATCAGGACAAAAACCCCAATGATACCGAATAGCCAAACGTATTGAATGAGACCCCCTGTCTGGACACCATTTTCCCAATTGGAGCGCAAGTGCCAGTCAGACATAGGATGCAGGAATATTTGAGGGTCGAAAGACTTTTCATAATCATTCAAATGATCATATTTCACATTCTTAATTTTCTGGCTAACGTCATTCATCACCCCATGATCAGCTATCTGGACATATAACTGGTAGGAGTTCTCATCCCAAGCTTGTCTTTCCTTGGCGCTTTGTACCCAGTCATTGGACGATACATAGAGTTCCCAAGGGATGATAAAATGCAGGTCTTCAAAACTAGAATTTGCCGGCAAGTTTGAATAGACGCCACTTACTTGCACCTTTAGTTCATTGTCCACTTCAATGAGTTCCCCCATAGGATCAGTATCTCCAAACAACGCCTTGGCGGTGGACTCAGAGATCAGGATAGAATGCGGGTCAGTTAGTCCGTCCCGTGAGCCTTTCAACATCTTAAGTGATAGCATATGAGGCATTTGCACATCCATGAAGTTTCCTTTCTGCAGTATCCTCTTCTGATCTTTTGAAAGAACATGGTCATAGGTCCAAGAAGTCATCACCACATGCTCAAAATCGCTGGAATACTTAGTGGCTAGTTCCTCGCCAAGTGGAAAAGGAACAGAGATCTGAGTGCGTGTTTCGCCATTGTAAGTTTTATGCTGCAAAACCTGGGCTATCCGATCGCAATGATCAAATGTAGTATTGTAGGATAATTCCGCTTTGATCCATAGTCCGATGAAAATGGTAATGGCCATCCCAACAGTCAATCCACTTATGTTGATAGCTGAATAAACCTTATTTCTCAGGAGGTTACGGTATCCGATCTTGAAGTAGTTCTTGAACATGACAAATTGATTTGAGTTTTGACCTGAATTGATTCTTGAGTTGTAAATGCGAATAAATAAAATAGCATTCATCACATACTTAAAGTTGGCTTTAGACGTCCCCTTCTCGAGCCACTTATCGTAGAGCTCCATCAGATCACCTCGGATCTCATTAGAGTACTCTTCCCTACAGTACCAATCGAGAACGCGATTAATCCATTTGGGAGGCTGTGGCTTCTTTATTTCTCCCATACCAGCTGGGGTATGTCTGTCCACAATTGATTTCTAAGTTCTCTAGCATCACGGACAACCTGCTTGCCCTCGGGTGTCATTTCGAAAATGCGCTTTGTCCTGCCGCCTCGGATTTCATTGGCCCCTCCCATATAGGATTTCAAAAGCCCCTTTTTCTCCAGCCTTACCAATGTGGAATGTATAGAACTGATCGTGACATTTCGGCCTGTACGTTTTTTTATTTCATCTTGTACAGATACGCCATAGGCATCTTCATGTAAGACTCCTACTATCAGGAGACAAAGCTCCTCAAACTCCCCGATGGTCACTCTCTTCATATCTTTCTATTTTGCCGATGATGGTAAAATTAACGGCCTTCATTTGAATATGTTTCTATTTTGCCGAAGTAACTTTAGTACCGCTCTTCACTTTGGAAATTGAGAGACCTAATATTCGCTACCTATTATTCTTCGCCAGGTGTTTTTAGTCTCAGTGCTAATAAACCGCCAATGAAGAAGGCAACCCCTGCAAAAAGTATCGCCTGAATAGGATCATTTGAGAGTACATTTTTGATAATGGAGCCAAAAGTCAGGGTCTGGATGAACATGGGAATTACGATCATCATATTGACAATCCCCATATAAACACCCCTTCTTTCCTCAGGTATGGCTTTTGACACCATGGAATAAGGTACCCCCATCATAGTAGCCCATCCGATTCCAAATAGAATCATAGGAGCGATCAAAAGCCATTGGTTTTGAATATAGGGCATGGTGAACATAGCTACAGCCGTGAGGAACAGGCTCATAACGTAGACCATCTTGTTGCCAAACCTGGAAGTGATGGGTACCAATGCCAACGCAACCAGCATCGTAACTAAATTGTACGTGCCATTCATCAAGCCAGTTTGGGCAAGCGCTTGTTCAGACATGGTCTGGACGCCTTCTGCAAACTTTTGGTCAGCCATAGAGACCTCTACCCCGCTCCTGCAACTCTCCTTTATTTCCTCCAATCGAGTCATATCCTCATTGCTCAACCCGAAAAGACTTCTTCTGAGCATAGGAGTGATAAATTGCCAATACACGAACAACGCGTACCATTGGAACAGATAGACCAGAGATAAGTCTTTCAATAGCTTGGGCATACTGCCAATGGCACCAGCTATTTCTTTGAAGGGCTCCATTGCCTTTACCGCGAAAGGTTGACTGCTGTGGGCTTTGATTTTCGCCATCTCCTCATCCGAAGGAGGAATGGTAGGTGTCTTGACCACTGACCAAATCATGGTACTTATGGAAGCAACTGCGCCTAGAAAAAAGGAATAGTATACCCAGGTCGGTATGGAACTAACAGATTCTGAAGAGGCGTCGCATAGCGCTGAGCTGGTGGCAGGATCGCTGAACCAATCCTGAAATAGGAAAATAGAGAAATTAGCTAATGTGATGCCAGCGCCCACAAACAGACTCTGCATTTGAAAACCATAGGTTAGCTGCTCATCAGGCAACTTATCCCCTACAAAAGCCCTGTAAGGCTCCATGGCAGTATTGTTGCCCACATCCAATATCCACAAAAGGCCTACCGCAAACCACAGCTCTGAACTATATGGAAAAACAAATAAACACAAGCTGGCAACGATGGCTCCTATCATAAAGAAAGGCTTCCTTCTACCCCATCCCGGAATCCAGGTCTTATCGGATATGGCACCTATAATAGGCTGAATAATTAAGCCGGTGACTGGACCTGCCAGATTCAGCAGGGGCAGCTCCGCATGATCAGCGCCTAGAAATGAAAAGATGGGATTGATGGCAGTTTGTTGCAGTCCGAAGCTGAACTGGATTCCGAAAAATCCGACATTCATGTTCCAGATTTGCCAGAAATTGAGTCTTGGTTTGGTAATGCCCATGCTTAAGAGGAATAGGGTTTGATCATTTTTGTGTTACAACACCTAAAATATATCATTTTAATTTTTCATAGGCCGTTGAACCTAACAAGTAAGACACATGGTCAAGCAAGAATAACTCTAATACCCCTATTGGAACTAAGCTCAGAAACTTGCTACCTCAGTATCATTATCGATCGGTTTGCTTATTCAGACCATATCTCCATTCAGGAATGGAAATATCTGGTTCACTGCAGGTAGTATCGAAAACAACAATCTGTTGTCTTAATTTACCGCTGTACTGTTTACATATACTTTTTAATGAAAAGAGTGGCATTTTTTGTCCTGGGGGCCTCCACTTTATTCTTGTCTTTTCTAGTAAAAGCTCAAGATTCCATCGTAATAGATTCACTTCATAAGCGTCTTGATAAGGGTATATCAGGAAAACAGAGAGTGGATACTTATAATGCCATAGCCAAGGCATATCGTAACCAAGATTCAGCCCGGACCGCACTTTATACTCAAAATGCCATTGAGCTATCCAGAAAAATTGGGTATCCTGAAGGTGAGTCAAAAGCTTACTATCTCATTGGTTGGGCCACTAAGATCAAAGGCCACTATCACGAGTCCATCAAACTTTTTGAATTGGCGCTGAAAGTAGCGGAGGAGGCTTCTTATAAAAAAGGAAAGGCCATGGCGCTCAATGGACTAGGCGTCGGTCACTTCTATCTAGGAGATTTTCCAACCGCTTTGAAATACCATTTTCAATCTCTGGAAATCAGCAAAGGAAGAAATGATAAGAAGTGGATGGCCAATTCCTACAATAATATAGGCCTGATTTACCATTATCAAGGAGACTATCCTTCTTCACTTGAATGTCATTTCAAGTCTATGAAAATCATGGAAGAATTGGGTAACAAGAAGGGTCTCTCTGACTCCCACAGCAATATTGGAAAGATTTATGAGCAGCAAGGAGAGTATTTAGTGGCACTTGAACAGTATCATAAATCATTGGAGCTGAGAGAGCAACTAGTAGATAAGATCTGGGCGGCTAACTCCTATAGGAGCATTGGCAAAGTCTATGAAATAATTGGAGAATACTCATCCGCCCTTGAATACCACTTCCAATCTGTGGATATAATGGAAGACTTAGGTGACAAATATGGCATAGCGAACGCTCATAATTTTATTGGAGAAGTTTACTTGAAGCTAAAAGATTATCCCTCCGCGCTCAGACACCAAAAGTTAGCCCTGAATCTTTACAACGAGATTAATGCCAAAGCCTACGCTACGGTCCCCCTACTAGATATGGGAAAAATCCTTTTGGCCACCCAACAATATGATGACGCCATACTCTACCTGCAAAAGGCAACTGAACATGCCAAGGAAGTTGGTCGAAGTGATATTATTAGAGATGGTGCCGAGCAGCTCTCTTTAGCTTATGAGCAAACTGGTAACTACAAAGAGGCTTTTAGGAATATGCAGTTGTTTAAAACGATGGCAGACTCACTAAAAAACCAAGAAATCACAAAACAGATTACCTCACAGGCAATGCAATATGATTTTGATAAGAAAGAAGCCCTGGCGAAAATCGCCCAAGACAAAAAAAACCTAGAACAACAGCAGCAACTACAAACACAGAAATACTATACATCGGCATCTATTGGCGGTGCTTTGGCCCTGTTAATTATTGCTTTATTGGTTTATAGTACCCAGCGTAAACAAAAGAAAGCCAACCATCTCCTCGCAAAACAAAAGGAAGAAATCCAAACTCAAGCAGAAGAGCTAAAGGCTTATGATCAAATGGTTTCTCATGATTTAAAAGGTCCAATAGCAGCAATAGTGCAGTGGGTTGAACTCCTAAGTGAAAATTTGAATGAAACGATCTCTGAAGAAAACAAACAGATTCTTGACAGGATTGAAAAACAATGCAAAAAATCAATCAGCCTAATCCACGGAATATTGGACTTTGCTTCTGCAGAAAAATCAGTGAAATTCGAAAGCAATGTGGACATCAATAGCATTGTAAATGAAGTTCGAAGCGCCTATTCAAGTACTATACAAGAAAAAAACGCAGTTATCAGGCATTCAGAACTTCCTAAAGTGCAAAATGCCGTACCCGTGAAAGTCTATCAGCTATTGTACAACCTAATTGGCAATGCACTCAAATTTCAACAACCCAATACCCAACCAGAAATAAAGATTTATGATCTAGGGAATAGTGGCTTCGTAATTGAGGACAATGGAATAGGGTTTGATAAAAGTCGATCATCGGATATATTCAAACCTCTCACCAGACTTACTAATCAATTTGAGGGTCATGGCATCGGATTAGGAACTTGTAAGCGAATTGTTGATATCCATGGTTGGGATATTGCGGTAGATAGTGAAGTTGGAAAAGGCACAAAGTTTGTCATTACTTTTTGATCAAGATCCAATTTCCAATGGTCTTACCGGTTTAAACTGCTGAAAAAGCGTGGCTTTCATTATTTCAATGTTTTGCCCAGCTTTACATTATGACCCGCATATGTCTTTCTTCACTAATATTCTTTGTTTTTCAAATTGGATTCGCCCAGCAGGATCCACTCCAAACTCCTGAGTGGAAGAAATTCTTTAATGAAAAAACTTACGAAAAGCATGCTTTACGTTTTAGCGATAGGACTTTTTGGGACATCAACGACTCATACATCGCCTATCAAGAGTATCCTGTACTGCTGATCTATTCTGATGGGACATCCAGGATGATCCAATGGTCATTCGAAGGCCTGGACAAACTAATCTATAAGAAAGAGGCATTTACAGCCACAGATTTCGTTCGTTATGAGAAGGAAAACCTTACCTATATCGTTTTCGACAGTGTTCTTTACAAGAATCCTCG
>CAZZHO010000186.1:0-9025 GCA_964653795.1 uncultured Roseivirgaceae bacterium
CAAGACATGAAATTCCGTACCGCTTTCATCAATTAGGCTTTTTACGATCCTAATATCTCTTTTCGAATAGTTAAGAAACGGTTTCAACGAGAAAAGTGATTTAGAAAAGTCCTGATTTTCATTTTCACCGCCCCACAAATATTTCCAGACGAAATACACCCTGGTGAATTCCAATTTTGGATCACTATTGAACTAGGTGAAAGTAAAGTTTAAAAGACACGAATCGAAGAAGGATCTTGAGGTTACAACCAAGGGAGTGCTCACCGTCCTTCAAACATTAACGAGGAAAGCCTAATAAGCACAGTGGTCACTATGATGAGATTATTTCTAATTCTAATTTTTTCGTTGCTTACATTCAATGCAGTGGGACAAAATGATATACCTCAACCCACTAGGAAAAATTCCAACCACGATACTACTTACTTACAAACCTTCCATCATTTGGTCAATGCGAGAATATTCATGGCTAGGAAATTTACGAATCTCACGATCGTTGAAAATAACGGACCAATTTGGGACACCTCACGAAACATACTCAGTTATCAACCCAACTCAGCAGTCATTATTGGTGCCGGGGTCACTTTCAAAGGACTTACCTTGAACCTTGGATATGGTTTTTCATTCTTAAACCAAGAAGACGGTAAGGGTACAACCGACTATTTGGATATACAAGTGAAAATGTATGGTCGTAAGCAAGTGATAGAAATCTATAAGCAATTCTACACGGGAATGTATCTTGAAAGTACAGAACCCGTCCATTCATTTGTATCGAACCAAAATTACATAAGGCCCGATTTGAATATCAGTATTCTTGGCGGAGGATACACAAGAGTGTTCAATGATGCTCGATTCTCTTATGCAGCTTCATTTGTGCAATCTGAATACCAAAAGAAATCTTCTGGTTCTTTTTTGCTTGGAGGAAAGGCAATACAATTTGCTGCGAGTGCAGATAGTACCATCATTCCTACAAGCCCTATGGACTCATTGTTTGAAGCTTTTAAGGGATTAAACGAAATGGCAAGCTTTCAAATAGGACCAAGCGTGGGTTATGCTCATACTTTTGTTTTTCACAGGAATTGGTTTCTAACGCTTTCGTTTGAGATGAACTTCATGCTTGGCTCGGCTGCTTTTTCACTGGAAAACAACACAGAATTTAAAAACTTCACCTTCAATCTTTCTCCGGATATTAAGATGGCTGTAGGTTATAATTCAGCTTCCATTTACTTCGGGTTGGCATTGGTTGACAATAGATCGAATTTACCCAGTAATGATGGCACCATATTCGCGTCCTTCGGCACCGGCAATGTGAGATTGAATTTTGTCAAGAGATTTGAATTAAGCCAATTAGTCAAAAAATATCCAAAGTAGGGTCTTGAAGCAATACGATTTGAATCGGACCAAAGGAGCTGTGCATCTCGTGACCACAAAATATCTATTATTGAGGGAAGATTTTTAAAAAGTCAATTGATTGTCTTTATTAAGTAAACCTCATCCATTTATCTTCAACCGAGCGAGTGTGATGGTACCTGGTATCCTTACATTTCTCTTGATAGCCATCATTGCTCCTTTCGAATTTCAAAAACTAAGCCTGGAAGTAAGGCTTTTCTTCGCAATTATGATAGGAGCGGTTTGTTCCTTGTCAGTTGTGCTTACAACTGAGTTTTTTAAAAGGGGATTTCCATCGTTTGTAAATGGAGAGGACTGGACGATTGGAAAAGAAATCTTATTATTTCTGGCGGTAATCAGTGTAATATGCCTGAATATTTTCCTCATCTTTTTGGCTTTTGATTTTAGTTCCAGTCCACCGGGAGAGCTGTTTACCGCAGTCGTTTTCAATACGCTTGCCATCTCGATTTTTCCGATCATCACATTGGTTTTGTTTGAACAGTACAACCACAAAAAAAAGCAGCTTATAAAAGCTACGGAGATGAATAGCTCGCTGAGCTTCGAACCGAAGAAAACTAACGAGCGTATTCAATTGGCAGGTGAAAACGGGAAAATAGAACTCCAACTAGTACCTGAAGAGCTGATTTTTCTGAAATCAGATGGCAATTACGTGGAGGTCTATCATGGTCTGGGTCAACCCGAAAAGAAGCTGATCCGGAATCGCTTGAAATTCCTTGCGGAACAGCTTCCGGACCACTTATTCTTTCATTGTCACAAAAGCTATGTGGTCAATAAACTGAGCGTTGTAATGGTGCATGGAAATGCTCGAAATTTTGAACTCAAGTTGCGTGATGTATCCGAGCGAATCCCCGTTTCAAGAGCTAAATCAGAAGAGCTTAACCGATTTTTGAAATCGTGATTTACTTACTTGCCACGCATGCTCCTTAGTACTTTATTTAAGTGCTGAAGTGTTTTTGGCTCAAATTCTTCATTAGCTTCCGTCACTTTGGATTCGACAGTCAACAGAACCTGCTTCCTTGCATCATTATCGAGTTGTATACCATTTTTAAAGACAACCGCTATCTTTTGGGTATTTGATATATCCTGTAGCGGGTTGGCTTCAAGTAGCAACAAATCTGCCTTTTTGCCCTCTTCGATCGTACCATATAGACTCAGTAGATTTAAGCTCGCAGCAGCATGTAAGGTAGAAGCCTGCAATGCCTTAAGGGGGCTGCAACGAAAATGTTCTGTCATCATTTGAAGTTCTTCATGCAGGCCCCATCCCGGATAAATTCCGGCTACACCAGCGTCTGTACCCGCAAGCATCTTAGTGTGACTCGCCATTTCTTTTGCAAAAGATCTTGATATCTGAATTACACTATCCCATGAAATAGGCGCCTCCAGCGCTGAGAGATTTTTCTCGATATTCCAATTTTCAAGCAGCACAGGAGATACGAACTTTCGTCTGGGGTGATGATTATTTGACGAATCATTTAGCAAGGAAACAAGCTGTTCTTTGGGGCGAATTCTGGATTGATAAGTGGCAATTAGCGTAGGTGTGAAATACGGTTGGTACTCAGCAATGGCTTCCAAAATCGCCTTCTTTTCCTTATCCGTGAATGAAAGTGTTTGTAGGAACAAATCATGCTCAATCGTAGAAATGCCATTTTTTACTGCTTCCTCTATGGAGATAGATTGATCGATATGGCCCGTCACCTGCAAACCAATACTATCACAGTACTGCAGCACCTCGAGAAATAGCTCCTGAGAAACGGCAGTTCGGATCTTGAGAAAATCCACACCCAAGCTGGCAATTGAGTCAACCACCGGCCTAACAGCTGAAGCGTCTGCGACGGGTACCCGGTTTTTGCTGAACTCTCTACCGAGAATCTTCGACAACATGTAGTAGAAGGGAACGGATTCGACAATAGGGCCCGCCGTTCTGATAATAGGAAAGGATGTCTGATCGTCATTTTCAGAAAAAGACCTCCATTTTTTCAGTTCTGTCCAATCGCCCCCCATGTCTCGCACTCCGGTTACACCATTGGCAACAAAAAGTGGGATGGATTCTTCCCCGATAGTAGATAGATGAACATGCATGTCCCACAGGCCAGGAATCAGGAATTTGCCAGAACCATCTATCCGCTGATCTACTTGTTTGAATGCGTGATCTTCAATTTTCCTGATAAGACCATTTTCAAGTAGCACGTATTGGCCGGGATGGACTTCACCATTTCGAACATCGATAATATTGACTTTTTCGATGGCAATCGACTGGCCCCATGCACCAAGAACATAAGCTATAGAAAGCAGAAGAATGAGCGAACGTTTCATCTTTTCCGCCCAAAACTCTTGGAGATATCAGGCTCTTTCGCCCAAAATCATGATTTATGACTACAAATTGGACATCAATCTTCCTCCTGTCGAAGACTACTTTTGAATGCAGAGGGAGTTGTTCCAGTAACTCTTTTGAAATGCTGATTGAAAGAATTTTTGTTTTTAAAGCCAGATTCGAATGCAATCGCGAGCAGTTTCATGTGTTGGTATTTGGCACCCTGGATGAGCGATATCGCATGTTCTACACGCATCGTATTGATCAGCACTGAAAAATTTTCACCGGTCATCTGATTAATAATCTGAGAAGTCTGGTGCTCATTTTTACCTGTAAGTGTCGAAAGGTCTTTTAAAGAAAAGTCTGGGTTGAGATAAAGTTTACCAGCAATTATTTTGTCTTTCATCTGCTGAAATGCACTTTCCATGTCCTCCTTCTTTAGCCTGGAGCCTTCGTACTTCTTTTTTGCGACGATCGCATCTTTGTTGAGAATGCTCTGGTAACCGATGAAATAAAGAAGAACGATCTGGAAGAGAATGAATACGTCATCAACAGATGCTGCTTGTTGGAGCATGAGTACCCAAAGTACAATCTGGCCTATTGCAAAAACGAAGAGAATGCTCTGAAGGCTTTTTTTACCTCCAAGATTGTTTTTCCATAGTACGGTAACAGCTGCTATCGTATAGCCCAAAAGATGAACTGCCTTGATTAAACCCACTGAAAAGAAGGTTTGATTTTGTGGTGAATCTGTTGAAATGGTGCTAGCGGTGATGAATCGTCCCAGGTCACCCGAAAACTCCAGGAAAAGAGTCACTATCAGCAAACACACGTACCCCAAAAATGGAAGATGATGCAGTGTCATCATGAGGTAACTCACATCGCGACCAAATTTTGACTGAATATAAAAGTACAGATGAGGCCCTACGAGTAATGGCAGCCCGGTGATCAGCAAGAACAGCAAAGGCAGATCATCATGCCTATTCATACTGATCAGTAGCTGACCTAATACGAGGGCACTACTAATAAAAATGAGGCCTCCTAAA
This sequence comes from uncultured Roseivirgaceae bacterium, assembly GCA_964653795.1. Taxonomy (GTDB): domain Bacteria; phylum Bacteroidota; class Bacteroidia; order Cytophagales; family Cyclobacteriaceae; genus JAWPMT01. Next base: position 4,762 of record CAZZHO010000186.1, read on the forward strand.
AATATGGAGCTCGTGGTCTTAAATCGACTCTTGGACGCTACGATACCGAGCAGGATTACCCCTTGCAAAATCCCCATCAAATAAATGCCCGCTATCATCTTGAAAGTTTGGATGTGAAATTCGTTAAAACCTGTCACATCATTTTCCATTTCACACCGAACTAGTCCCACAGACACCAAACCGACTTTTTCGACTCGAAAATCCGGCCTCCCGAATGAAGCTTTGCCCTCGTGTTTTACAAATTCATTTGGATGAGAAAGGCATTATTTTATTCATTGGTAGTTCTACGGATATGCTATGTCGTAAACGGACAACCTTACCTGGAGAAGCAGACGCAACATCGATTTGCCCAAACCTACTTCGGACTAAACACGCAGGTATCACCTGCTCAGGGATCTTTCATTTGGAATGAGCAATCTCATTCGTTTCCTACTATTACCACTACTCAGTTAACCATCGGCGGGCTTCATTTTTGGGGTAAATTGGATTTCAACTTTAGCATACCAATTTTTCGGATCCTGGAGGATCAATTAGATGAGGAAACTGACCTATTCCTCAGTCCGGGTGGGGATCTGAACGTGCGATATTATCCGTGGAGACTGATCTATGGAAAGCCAAGACCCTATGCAGGAGTCTCTGTAAATGCGACTCGATTTGGAATAGAAAACAGGGAAGCCGGTGAAAGATACGACAGCTTCCTGACCTCATCTTTTTTGGCGGGAATTGCATTTGCGAAAAAAGGATGGCAAGTGAATGCTGAGCTTGCTTGGAGACCAAATACTCAACGGGAATTTTATTCGGGCAGGAACTCATCTGAAACCCTTCGGTTGCCACGATCATACTTTTCATTTGGTTTGGTAAAATATGTGGATTTCACACTGGGCGACGAAAAAGATAAGGAATCAGGTAGAACCGAAGCGGTATTTCAGGAGCTAAGCAAACGCAAAAAGCTAAATTCACTGTCTATTGGGATAGCACCAACCTCTGCATTTTTTCTTCAATCCCCTCGATATTCTGACCCAGATAGAGCCTCATTGCCCGATCATAAAGGAGAGTTTGCCTGGGAATTTGGTGTTGGGTACCTATTTCAAAAACAGGGCTTACATCTGGGACTTAGCTACCGTGATTATACCTCGAGCGTAGAAAGCTATGGACTCCAACATCTATTGAGAAGGACTTCTATTGCACTGGAAGGACTCATTTTTTTATGGGACTATAATGGATTTGTTCCTTTCGTGGGCCCAAGTATCAGCTACGAACGTTGGAGCGCGGGTGAGTTTGCGCATGACCAATTGGTTGGTGATTTGCAAAGAACCCGGGTCATATCGCCAGGTTTTGTCTTTGGCTGGGACATCGTCCCTACTTCTATCGATACTTGGACTTTGAGAACGAATCTCAGGTATTACCCATTTCAACGAGTGGTGAATGCTACTGGCACCAAGTCAAGAGTTGATCAATTTGAGTTCAACTTCATCGAGTTGGTCATCTATCCCAGCCGGATGATACATGTGGCGAAGGTCAAGAAGAAGTTCTGAGTCAAAAATCGCAAATCAATTTTGGAGAAGTGGATCAGTCATTTGATAGTAGCCCATGCCCTTTCTGGGGGAATCGCCTTGATTACGGGTCTCATTTCTATCCTAGTCAAAAAAGGAGATACCCCTCATAAGAAAGCTGGAAAGATCTATTTCTGGTCAATGACAGGAGTTTTTATTTCGGGAGTGATCATCGCCGGATACCAGTTCAATCGGTTTCTATTTTTGATCGCCTTTCTCAGCTACTACAGTGTATTTAGCGGCGTACGCTTTTTAAAACTTAAGCAACTCCATAAAACACAACAACCCCAATGGTATGATTGGGCTGCGGGTATCTTAAATGCCACTGCAAACCTTTTTTTTGTTGGTTTGGGTGACTACTATTTGGTCGAAAAGGGAATCTCATCAGGAGGGGCCTTACTTTCTCTGGGCTTTGGACTAGGAGGTTTGACTCTTTCTTACAATAACCTGAAGCCTTTTGTCATACGCCCCAAAGCGACTTACCACTGGTACTTGGCACATATTGGTAATATGATGGGAGGTTATATCGCTACCGTAACCGCTTTTTTCTCGGTGATGATATCACGATACGAATTCATGAATCCATTTCTTGGATTTGCACTTCCCTCCCTGATTGGTGTTCCTCTTCTGATCTACTGGAATAAACAAGTCGAAAAGAAATTTCAAAAATCAGCTCAATGAGAAAAGCAACCTTAATTCTAGGCTTGGCCACGTTTGTGTTTAGCTCTTGTTCCTACTTGAAGAAAGTTCAATTGTTGACCGGTGGGAGTCTCAAGCGAACAGGTTTTGTACAGGAGATACCGTTTCAATACCGGAAAGGCCTGATAGTCGTAGAAGCCAGTATCAATGATGATACTACACGCAGGGAATTCATCTTCGATACTGGCGCATTTAATAGCAAAATCGAAAAAGGACTTGCGAATGAACTTGGACTTGAAGTCATCACCACGAAGGAAAATAGTACTGCTCAGGGTAATACCCAGTTAATAGAAGTTACAAGAATCGACTCTATCCGGTTTGGAGAAACCGCTTTTTATAATATTGGTGCTGGTAAATTGCAATATTCCGCAAAATCCTACAGTCCATGCGTCGTAAAAGATGGACTTATTGGCTCCAACTTAATTAAGCTCGCTCATTGGAAAATTGATTATCAAAATCAGAAACTCTACTTCTCGGATACACCCTTTCATCCGAAGGTGGAGGATGCAGCCATACTTCAATTTGATCGCCCCTTATTATCCAGTACTCCAAAAGTTCGGTTAAACATTGGCGAAGAAAAGTTCGCGGAAATCTTGTTTGATACCGGTTTTAATGGAGGTCTTGTCCTACCCTCAAGCCATGTCGGATTGTTTTCTACTTCAGATGCTAAAGTTTTGATCGATAGATCCACCGCAGGTATTTATGGTAGCAATACCGATACACTGATTGAAAAGTCACTCAAAGTAAGTTTTGACAATGATGAGTACCATATACCTGTGGAATTCTCAGCCCTCGGAAAAGCACTAGTGGGAAATGATTTCCTTGAACATTTCACAGTATTCATTGATAATGAGATAAACGAAATCACGCTGTTGAATAAAGAAAATGTGGATGTAGAACCTGCCCTGACTTTTATCCCGGCTATACTAAACGACTCGCTCTGGATTGTTAATCGTATTGGCGTTGAACATGCTTCGATTCGTCTGGGTGATACGTTGAGATCAATCAATGGTAAAAGACCCCACCAACTATTCTCAAACCACTGCGACCACTTTTTAAACATCAGAGAATTACTTGCTCCTAATAGCCTCATTATCGAAACGGTAGACCACCAAACTATCCAATTGTACCAATGAAAAAGATACTTATACCAATTGTTCTTTCGGTTTTCGTCACGAAACTTCAATCCTTTGGAAAAGATACCTCAACAGAAAGCACCCGACCTGGGCTTATCAAGTTGTTTTGAATCCCAGACAAAGAACTCGGTGTAAATAATGAGGAAAGCTTGGCTTGTAAATAGCTGATACAGATTCTCTGACCGACCATCTTTGCAATGATCTTTTGTGGCAGCTTTAGTACTTCTCCACGTAACAAAGGATGATATTTCCTCATTTGGAACGTAGTATATTATAATCAGGAGTTTGGCGTAAAATAAAATTCCGAACCTTTCATTAGGTTAATTGTGATTTCCGATAGAAAACCGAGCTTAATCAGCACCATCAAGTCGTTTTTTAAAACCTGAACGGGTTGAAAAGTCCTGATTTTCATTAGGACATCCCAACATATAATCCAAGACGAATAGCGTAGCTCGTCATTTCAATTTTGAGTCATTATTCAAGTTTAAAAACGAAAAAAAATGACGACTTTAATTAGAAAAATCACGCTTTTATTAACAGTAGCACTCGTAGCAGCTATTAGCAGTTGCAGCGATGATGATGCCGATCTACTACCCAACCCAACAGAGTACACTTCTGCCGAAGCATACCTGGAAGAAATTGGATTTTCAGGAAGTGTATTAATCCGTAAAGGAGACACTGACTTGGTAAGACAAGGATTTGGAATGGCTGACGTGGCGAATGGCACTTCCAATGATCCCTCACTTATATATCGAATTGGATCTGTAACCAAATCTTTCACCTCAGCAGCCATAGTCAATCTCAAAAGAGATGGACTGATCGAAAGTTTTGATCAGCCTCTAAGCGATTTCGATGACGAATTTCCACTGGGTGACC
>CAZZHO010000187.1:0-9000 GCA_964653795.1 uncultured Roseivirgaceae bacterium
CTTTCTCAAAAAAGGCCGGGAAATCCAAACCCTCTTCCAAACCTCATTCTTCGAATGCTAATTGCTCCCCAGTGCTCATATCAACAAATTTCAGTCCGTATTTTTCCTCTTCTTGAACAGCCTGAATCAATTGGGCATTTGGGTTTTTCAATTTTAGAAGGTTTATCAAATCATTTCGGTCTTTTTTGGAAATTTCAGAGCCGAAAATTACCCTTGATACAAATGTTGAAGAAATTGAATACACACCTGAATCCTTAGAATACAATCTCCATTCCTTTTCATATTCCCAATCAGGAGACTTTGTTGACATGATGTCCATCATCATTTCCATTACCTGATCTGACTCTGGATCACGTAATTTTTCAATATCCAAAATAGGTTTTTTAGAACTATACTTAACCTGCCTAAGTCTATCTCTGTAAAATTCACCGTCAGTTTGGTCACAAAATTCAATGCATATACCCCTTTGTCCATTTGAATAATGTCCCCACATCAAAAGATTATCGGGTGATGAAGAGAAACAAAAAGTACCAATGTCTGTTCCCCATGACCGCTTCATAGTATACTCTAACTCCCATTGAAGCTCCTTGAGCTGATTATGGTTAGCATTTTCTATCTTTTTTCGAATAGACTGCTTTGAGTTAGAATTTGGATTTAGGTGATTTAAAAGAATTAAATCTTCTTTCATTTTTTGAGATTCATTGTGTCGAGTGAACACAAACTCAAATTCAAGTGGATCATTAAATCTATCCCATGGAGCAAAATAAAACGAATTATCGATCAACAGGTCAACCGTAAATCTCCAACTATCCTTTTCTAAAGACCTGTATTTATAAAGTCGCTTTATCACAATGAATTTTTATGCATTAAATATACCGGTAAGGTAAAGAAAAGATTGCTGAATATCTCACTCACTCTTTTGTCACTCGTCACGAGCAGGAATTACCATGCCACAGCGAGGAACGTAGGTAGTGGGGCAGGAGAGTGGCAAATGTGTGCGGTTATCTTAGAATAATTAAATTAATTCCTCGTAATATGCTTCCGTTATATGAAAATACCTAAAAGTAGGTATGTTATTGTTCATTCTAAATGATTAGAATTGGCAAAGAATGACCAACGTACAAATAAAATGGAACAAATAATTCCAATTATTCTTGGAGTAAGTCTGGCTAATGAACGTTTATTAGAAATCTTAAAAACACAGATTCCGTGGTTGTCTAATCAGTTTGAATCGTTAGCTGAAAAACAGAAAGTAACTAAAAATGAAAAGGGTCGAAAAATTGTTATCCAATTGATTACAATTTCTACCGGTTGGCTCACAGCAAGTTTTTTTGCTGATGCTGGAGAAGCAATAGAAGGTGAAGCAATTTCATTAGGATTTTTCAAAAATTTATTTTTCGGAAGTATCAACGAGATTCCAGTTTTCTTGATTGGCGTTTTGGCTAGTGCCGGATCAGCATTTTGGAATCAAGTATTTAGTTATACAAAGGCAGTAAAGGATATTAGGAAACAGGCTGCCACTTCAGAGAATATAAAATTACAACTAGAAAATCGTCGGAGTAATTACAGCAGTGCAAGTGCTGAACTAAGTACAACTCATCCAAAATTTTAATACTAAATATGAAACCTGTAAATATTGATAAGAACGGTGGAGTAGTCCAAATTACTGTACAGGATGAAAAGTACCCTCAAAGTATTACTGGAATAATTTGGAGATACAATAAAGATAAAACGCCGGACGGGAAAATAGGAAGCTTTAATTCTGAAATCAACATGATTCCAATCGGTCAACCTGAAGATTGTGTTGATAAATTGCTACTTGTTGATGGAATAATTGTCCATCAAAATGATGATCCACCAACCCCTTATCAAGTCTTAGTTCGAGTGCATCAAAACCAAAAAGAAATCTTTAAAATGGTTCCTGAAGATAATGGATCGGGTCAACTTGGAAAAAGTAATATTCAATTCACCTTAAGGCTTCAACTTGTAGTGTCATGATTAAAAAAGCAGCTGCCATCTTTCTATTTTTCCCCTCTTTTTTTTGCTATAGCCAAGAGAATAGTGCATTAGAATTCTTACAAAACGCACTAAACACAAAAAAGGATTCTCTAGAAATACTCTACAATAGCTCGTATTTTGGTGTACCTGAGTCTCCTGCATTTGCGTTGCTACCAGACAAACCTGGAGAGATAAGCAATCTTGTTTCTCCCAAAGATTTTATATCGTTTGTTCCGACCACAATCAGTGATGGAAAAATCAAAACAGGAATTGGAGCTGATGTCAGACCTTTCAGTCAAAATGTTGGCGATATAAAAACGTATTGGGATAAACCATTGAAACGCATTATGTGGCGAACCATAGCAAGTGTTGGGACTTCTCCTTTAGAAGACAGTGAGGATAGCTATTTAGCTTTAGGAATTCGAATACCAATTATTGACAAAGGTGATCCAAGAAATCATAGGAGCAGGGTGCTAGCTATTGAAAATCAGATCAACGATATTATGGAGAAGGAGGGACCACCACCCTTTGAGCCAGATAGTATTTGGTTTGCCAAAAGAAACAAAAAGATCGACTCTCTTACCAATTCCAAGTGGAAAGAATTCAAGAATGAAAACTGGAATGCATTCAAGCTAAACGTAGGGATTGGAAATGCTTGGCTATTATCCAGCTCTAGCATAAAATCTGATAGCATAAGTCAAAACAGGTTGGGTGCCTGGATTGCCGCGAGTAAGCAGCTAACTAAGAATGATCAACTAATTGTAAGTGCTAACAGATCATTCATTGATACGCAAGATGTAGATAGCCTTGAAAGAGCCAGATCAGTAGTGGGTCTGAAGTACCGCTACATTTTTGGTGAGAAGCTATCATTATCTCTCGAGACAGCTAAAGTATGGTCCGATTTTAAAGATGGTGAGGGTGAGGAATCTGAGGATAAATCTTGGTATCATTTCGGTGCACTTGCGGAGATTCGAGTACCCAAGTTAGGAGGATATTTTGGACTTGGGGGAGGTATAAATACAGAAGATAAAGATGCAAGATTCCAGTTTAAATATGCCTTGTATACAGATCGATTGGAAAAGAAATAGTGTAGATCATCAAGTCGGCAAGAATTTAAGCAAGTTGGGAAGTGAGTGGCAAATGTTCGCAATGAGAAAATAAAAGCCAATTCTGACATTATTAAACTCCTGATTTTTCACAGTTGCTTTCATCTTCATCTGTAAATACGGAATTTATGAGATCAGTCGTAGCACTTCTACTTCTCTTATCTTTGTCCTTCCACTGCCTAGCACAGGATGAGGAAAGTCCGTGTAAAGAGAATCAAGTGTGGTACTACAAGTTTTTCAATACGTCCTATGCACTAAAGTACCAGTTGATTAATCAAGCATACTTTAGCAAATGCCTCGATAATTGCTCGCAAGGATGTTCTCAAAACAAATCAAAAAGTCTTGAAGTTGGAGAATTTACATTTGTTGATAGATGCAGAGATAAGAACAAGAATGTAATTCTTCAAGAATCTTCTTCACAAGAGTATTTAAACATTTCTAAGAGTTGTATTGGTTATGGTACTAATGTTGTCCCACAAGAATTCACATTTGAAATTTCATATTCTATTGACAGGTTTTTCAAAAACTTAGAGCAAAAAACAGTAACGTCAATAAATCTAAACATTTCATCTGTTAGACTGTATCCAATTCCCTTTATTAAGTCAGTAAATGCTTATACCGAATTCAAAGTTGGCTTAGCTGTTTACCCAGGTTTTGGAAATATTAACTATTACAGAGATGATACTGCGATTGGTTTTTTTAGAACTCAAATTGGGGCTGGTTTGCATAAACATAATATCCCATTCCGTCTAGGTCTTTCTTTGGGTACAGTTCCATTTTTTCTCAAAAGTGAAGATGAAACTTATGATACGATGTTGGGTTATTGGGGTTTTAACGTCTCACATACTTTCTGACGTGAACTTCAATAATGCTTCTAAACCTTTTAACATTAGCAGAATACCTGATATAATCCCTGCTAAATTGGTTATCGGGTTTTTCCAAGAAGAGATGCGTTCCAAAAGTTTAACAATGTTGTTTCTATATGTCGATGTGAAACTTAAAATGAACGTGGTTATGATAAAAAGGTAAAACAGAAAACTTGTGAAAAAAGTAGAGAAGAACATTATTGTAAAAGGATCAAAACTTGTAAAAAACAAGTCACTTACACAGTAAATGAGATTACTATTATTTGATGCATAACAAAGGATAGTAGGTACTAAAAGAATTACAATTCCGTTGAGAATAAAATCTAAAAAAAGAATAGCAAGAAGTATTCCAACACTTCGATTTTTGGCGATTCTTAATAGGACCCTGGTCCCAACTAACGATATATAGTCTGCGGGAACATTGATGATAAGACTGAAGACTAAAGCAAAACCAAGATTTACTATAGCATTTTCTATGTTTACTGTTCCTGAAAACCCTACTCCTGAAAAGACATCATCTAGCGAATAACCAAATACCAGAGACATAATAAGAATTAGGAAAAAAGCGAAGAAACTAGAGAATGCTGAACGGATAAAACAAGTGAAACTAAGATGCTTGTTTCCATATATTGAGTTCATTAAATCGGTAAAATACTCGTTAGATTTCTTTAATGAAGCTCTAAGATCAAAATCTTCTTGTAGGTATATCCACCAGTTAAGAATCTTTTCCTTAATGTCTTCAACATCTTCGTCATTCAAGTATTTATCGATTACTACAGCTATTCCACTGAAAATTGTCAAGAGCGATATAATGATCACAATATCAATCATACAACCAAATTAAGCTACAATATCTACTCTTCGCAACTCTTAACCTATTTCTGGGTTTAGCAATGTACCGTCATCTGAAAAATACCCAAAAGTGGGTATTGCAAGCTTGAAGAATAAATAATATTCTTGATGGAAAAGAATTATATAGAATGTCACAAATCGAGTACGTTGAATCAACGGAGTTTGAATCTCGTTACAAATGTTCATTAGAGTACGATAGTGTCGTAGAAAAGTATTGCGAGATTACCTATGATGTGAGGTATGGAGATTTTAATAGAAACCTTATTCTATTGAGAGGTAATTCCGATCTAGCTCAAAAGTTTCTAAGTAAGAACAAATCGATAAAGCAAGAATATGATGAAATTCTAGAGAATTTACCCTCAGTCTTAGATATGACAGAGAAACGGATGTCAAAAACTGAACGCACAAAGGAGTATGTAAATAAATTGTTTTCTCAGCTTGATCTATTTGACAACAATTCTGTTGCAGTTTACAAATTCGGATATGTCCCTGTTCTAAAAATACCGGGATCTAAGGTTTCTTCAAATTGCAAATATGATATTGGGATCTACCCACAAGAAAAACAAGAATCAGGTCACGGTAGAAAAAAATACGGTTACCCACCAGGAATATCCACAGATACCGAATTCTTGAAAAGTATTGCCATAGAACCCCTCAAACTATTTAAGAAGTATTTGGATGATATTGGAGAATTATTTCACCTGATAGAACATTCAAGCAGAGTAGATCATATTTTAAGATTATGCAAAGAGATTGAAGAATTGAAGGGTGAGTCTATCGATTCTAAACTAAGAAAAGTCTATCCAGAAGACTATGTAGAAAATCCTGAAGACTATAAAAAACAGTCAAAGAACTGGCCCAAAATTATGAGCCAAAAAAAAATTGTTGCGCTTCGTAACCATCCAATATTTTTTATGGCAAGGTTTGCAAGACAATTATCAATGCTGATGGTCAATGAAGTTTATCGAATTATTGGATTAGAAGATAAAATAACAAAATATCAAAATAGACTTATTCATCTAGAGAGTGAGTATAACTCTACATTTAAAAATGACAATAAAGTATCTCAGTTGTCATTCTTAATTAAGCTGTTGAACAGCTACGAAAATAAAATCATTAAAGAGAGGCAAAATTCCAATAGAGGTCTTGAATTACAGAAGGAATATCCAACGCCTGCGGATTGGGAAAGAAGATTTGGTGAATTTCTTTTATTCATTAATGCACTAAAGCTAACCGACAAGAAGAGCTATGGGTTGAAACCTTCGATTCCCCGGATCTTTATATCCCATCAACATGATATAAATACATCAGAAAAACTTCTTGAACAAATAAGTGATTACACTAAAAACGACAGCTGCTCGGTTCTTGCTCTTCGAGAAAAAAGAGCTGACAAGAAGTCGGATGAACTTTATGAGCAATTTAAGAGGCTTTGTAGAGCTAAAATATGGCTCTCAGATAAAGTTTATGTGATATTACCTAATGAGGGTAAAGCCAAAGGTTTTAAGTGGTTAATTATGGAAATGGAACACACATTAGTTACTCGGAAAGACAATAATTCCAAATACCTATATTACTTCAAGGAAAATGGTTTTAGTAATAACAGTTTGTTAGATGACCTTGAGTCGTTGGATTTTGATTTTTTATCTCTGGAGTTTAGAAGAAAAGGAGAAGATAGAGTCAATGTTATTCAGAACCATTTTGAAAAGCTCAATAACTCCATTGATTTTGATTTCTATGATAAAAGACTTGATGACAAAATTCAAGATCACATAAATGAAGATCTTACCGAATTACCTTATGATGTTACTACTGATGTTATAGTTGGTTTTATCTCTCAATTCACATCAAAGGAAGTCTTGTACAGAGGACATAATAATTATGGTTGGTTGATTTGTATAATGGATTATCTGACCTCTAATGGAGAGAAAGTATCTATTGAAAGACTTTTAACGGTCATCAACAAAAGAACCAGAATTATAGTATCTACAGACAAGATTAAGTCGATCCTAAGTTCTTTGAGAGCCGCTTTCGAAAAGAGAAAATTAAAGATGGTAGATGAGTCATCTATTCCTCTGGTTCGAATAAGTAGAGACTGTAATTCATTTAAAGGGAATTTGGATAAACTAATTGTTCATTTTCTACCTTCAGCGAGCGTAATAGATATAAAGAATATCAAACAAAATGTGTACAAGGTATTCATGACAGAGAAAGAATAGCAGCCTCATTTTAATATCAAACAATTTTTATGAGCGTAATAAATAAATCGACGTTGTTATCATGGAGAAATGATTCAAGAGAAATTCATAAGGGTGTTACCGCCAGCTTGAATGAATGGAGATCTGAATCTAGATATGGAAAAGTGACTATATTCTTGTCACATAAGCATGATGAGAATGAAGAGTTAGATGCAGCAATTTCACTTCTAAAGCGTTTTGGAGTGAATATTTATGTCGATTGGCAAGACGGAGGCATGCCAACCAAGACAAGTGGCGAAACTGCCAAGCGAATTAAATCCAAGGTCAAAGAGTGCAAAAAGTTTATATTTCTGGCTACTGAGGGCGCTATTTCATCAAGATGGTGCAATTGGGAATTAGGCTTTGGAGATTCACAGAGATTTATGGATAACTTGGCAATATTTCCAATAAAAAATGACTATCAGAGTGGATTTTCAGGGTCAGAATATCTAAATATTTATTCTGCAATTGAACACCTAGAAGGAAGCAAGACAGTAGGAGGTACTGAGATTCCAAAAGGATGGTATGTCATGAATCCTGCAGATGAAAACGGTCATAGGTCGTTCACTCCAATTAGAACGTGGTTAATGAGATAAATATGAATGGTCAGAAGGAGAAACATTTAGAGTTCATCCAGGGTGTTATCAATCGGCATAATAGTAACTCCTTTATGATCAAAGGTTGGACAATTTCAATTGCAACGGCAGTTGGAGCTTTAGCTGGAGCGCTCAAGGATCCTATCATAGCTATAATTGCAGTTGGGCCAATAGCTATGTTTTGGATTCTAGATTCGGTTTACCTAGCTAATGAAAGGTGTTTTATTAGTCTTTATTCTGAAGTGGCGAATCCAACTGGACACAGAAATCTAACTGGTTACACAATGGATTTTAAACAGTTTAGAGATATAAAAAGAAATAACTGGTATCATGTACTTTTTTCCCGTACAATTATTTGGTTCTATATAGTGCTGATCTCACTTTCCGCTTTACTATCCAGTAGCCTAAAGGGAATAGGTGATAAAACCCAAGAAACCCAAATGATAAATGTCAAGGCTACAATTAGCACCGATACACTAAAAGTGAAAACAGACAACCCAGAAATAATTAATAAAATCTACATAAACGAGTTATTAACAAATCCTGACTCATCAAAAATCACAAAATAATATGAGTAGGAATACATTTATTTCATACAAATACAGCGAGGCACAAAGTCTTCGTGATGATATTTTAACTAAGCTTGGAGATGACGCCAAATACTATAGAGGAGAAACTGCAGATTCTCCAGATCTGACAGATACAAGTACCAATAACATCAAAGAGAACTTAAAAAATATGATGTACGCGACTTCTGTCACGATTGTCGTCATTTCTCCAAATATGATTCAAAGTAATTGGATTGATTGGGAAATAGGATACACTTTGAAGGCAATGAAAAGAGGTGATCGAAGGTCTAATACTAACGGAATTGTAGGTGTGATAATGAAAGTTAATGGTAGTTACGACTGGATGATTTCAGTTAATACAAATACTGATGGATGTTCTACCCGCACTATGGACACATCTAAAATGTATGATATTATCAATTCAAATAGATTTAACAAAAAAGGAGATGATAGATATTCATGCAGCACTTGCAAATCATTTGATGCACTTGAAGGATCATATTTTTCGCTAATCAAGGAAGATGAATTCCTATCAAATCCACAGAAATATATCGAAAACGCATATGATAAAAGTCAAAGGTTAGGTGATTTCGAAGACTTGGTGAAGTCTACCAAGAAACATGGATTGATATTATGATCTGATGACATTATGTTAAATAATGAAAACTACATCCAGGCGGGCTGGCCTGCCAAAATACCCGGGCGTGCGCTGGCATTTGTGCGGCTGATAGGTGATTATTTTGGCTAGATTTTTTGTTTACTTTTTTATCAATGAAAAA
>CAZZHO010000188.1:0-8998 GCA_964653795.1 uncultured Roseivirgaceae bacterium
CATATCGAAAGCAAATGGCAAAGGTCTACTGCAAAAGGGCCTTGTCAAGTTTAGTATAATCTATTGTCAAATTAACTTAAGGCTGGTTACAGGGTTATTCTGTAATCAGCTTTTTGTTTGTATGAACCGAATCAAAGAAATCTCGGACAGCCTAACTCGAAATGGATACATCCCTGATGACTCCATCTGCATGTCCATTCAGTTATCTCAGCTATTAAAAAAACCCATCCTTATTGAAGGACCGGCGGGTGTCGGTAAAACGGCTATTGCCAAGGTGATGTCAGAAGTAATGGATACTGAACTTATCCGTTTGCAGTGCTACGAAGGGTTAGATGCCAATCAAGCCATTTACGAATGGAACTATCAGCGGCAGCTACTCCAAATCAAGCTAATGGAGTCTGAGGAAGTTTCCTTGAAGGATAAAGAAGAAGCCATCTTCTCTTCAAAATTCCTCATGGAGCGGCCGTTACTCAAAGCCATCAAGTCCGACAAACCCTCCGTACTTCTAATTGATGAAGTAGATCGTGCAGACGAAGAATTTGAAAGTTTCTTACTTGAGCTACTCTCGGAATGGCAAATCACAATTCCCGAAGTTGGCACTATCCAAAACCAGTCAATACCTCAAGTAATCCTAACAGGCAATAGGACTCGAGAATTATCTGAAGCCCTCAGGAGAAGGTGCCTTTATTTATTTATTGATTATCCAAGTTTCGAAAAGGAGATACAGATAGTCAAAACCAAAGTCCCCAACATTGATAACCGATTGGCTCAAGAGATTTGCGCATTCATGGCGGAGCTACGGGAAATGCAATTGGAAAAAGTACCGGGTGTGGCTGAGACATTGGATTGGGCTACTTCCCTATCGGAAATGCACTTTGACCATTTGGACAATCAGGTGATAGAGTCTACGCTTGGAGTAGTGTTGAAAGATTGGGACGATATGCGTACCGCCCAGGATTCGCTATCGGAACTTTTTGATAAGGTGAATGTCAAAATGAAGGTTCAGTAGTTGAAGCGGCAGACATCTTTATCTCATCATGTCGTGCAGTTCTCAAATTTTCTGAGAGCTAAAAAATTCAACATCGGCCCCAATGAAGAATCCGATGCCTTAAAAGGGCTAACTATCATTGATTGGTCAGATCCACTTCAATTCAAATCTGTATTAAAAACCTCCTTTTGTAAAGACTTCCATCAGACGTTACAATTTGATACGCTGTATAATCAATACTGGTACGAATTAAGCAAAGCGGTAGACTCCAAGACTAAAAAGGTCGAGGAAGAAAAACCACAACCAGTAAAGAAATCGCCTCCGTCCATCCAGGTAATCAAAAACTGGCTCCATGGCAATCAATCACCCAATGAGGAACAAGACCTCAATAAAGCGAGTGATGATGCGCTAAAGTCCGCATCCGACCTTATGGCTTATGCCAATGACTATGCACGAGACTGGAATGAAGTCATTCGACTTATGCAACGATACGTGGCGAAGAAGAAAACACGAAGGATGGTAAAGTCTCGTAAGCCAGTGCAGGTAGACTTTCGCAAGATCTTGAAAAAGAGCATGCAAAGAGGGGGTGAAATCAGCCAGTTTGAGTTTAAAAAAAAGAAAGTCAGTAAAACCAATATTGTCCTTCTATGTGACATCAGCAAATCAATGGAGCTGTACAGCAAATTCGTCATACAGATGATGTACGCCCTGCAAAACAGTAGCTTAAGAATCCATTGCTTTGTGTTTAGTACTTCACTCTATTCCATTAGCAGGGACTTGAAGCGACAAAGCATTCAAGAGGCATTGCAAAATATTTCTGAGAAAGTGGATGAATGGTCCAGCGGCACCAAGATTGGAGAATCACTTACACAGTTTCATGTACGCTATAGCAGGAAGTCCCTGACTAAAAATACTTTCACGTTTGTAGTCAGTGACGGGTGGGACGCTGGAGAAATAAGTCTTTTGGAATCTGCTATGAAGAAACTGAAGCGGAAAAGCGAACGGCTGATTTGGGTCAACCCGTTGGCGTCTAATGAGAATTATGATCCAAAAGTATTGGGCATGAAAACAGCCCTACCCTATATCGATCATCTTATACCTGCTTTGGACGTGAGTTCTTTGAAAAGGTATTTGGGTAAAATAGCTTAAACTACCTCCATATCAGGCGCAAAAACCTCTTTCCAGGCCAGGATACCTCCTTCGAGGTTTGTCAAATTCTTATAACCCGATCCTGCCAATTTCCCAATTGCTTGGGCACTCCTGCCACCTGCTTTACAATGAACGACTACTCTACCCTCTTTGGGAATCTTATCAAGATGCTGCTCCACTTGGCCTAAGGGAATGTGAATTCCTCCAAGATTAGCGGATTCGTATTCGTAACCCTCTCTTACATCTATTAGAACAAATTCTTCGCCACTGTCTTGCCATTCCTTCAATTGCTGAACCGAGATAGAAGCTAGCTTAGGCTCAGACTTAATTCCACAAAACTCATCGTAATCTATAAGTTCAGTTAAAGTCGGGTTGTCTCCTGAAATTGGATTAGTAGGATCTTTTCTTACGTTCAAAGTTCTGGTAGAGAAATCCAGCGCATCAAATAAGAATAGTTTACCAGAGAGTGGCTTTCCAATGCCAGCAATAACTTTTAGGGCTTCCGAAGCTTGTAACGAACCTATTATACCAGGAAGCACTCCCAATACTCCGCCTTCGGCACAGCTGGGCACTAAACCGGGAGGTGGTGGCGTTGGAAATAAGTCGCGATAATTGGGACCATCCTGATAGTTGAAAACACTGACTTGACCTTCGAACTGATAGATAGATGCATAGACATAGGGTTTGCCCAATAGCACACAAGCGTCATTGACGAGATAGCGAGTGGGAAAGTTATCGGTACCGTCTACCACCACATCATAATTGGATAATATGTCCATCGCATTGGCAGAGTTGAGCATATCAGCATGCTCTTCAAAACGTACATTCGGATTTTGGTCCTGAAGCTTGGCAATAGCTGAAGTAGTCTTCTTCTCCCCTACGTTGGAAACTCCAAAAAGCACCTGCCGTTGGAGATTACTTTCATCCACCGTATCAAAATCCACAACGCCAATGGTTCCCACTCCAGCAGCAGTGAGGTATTGAAGTATAGGAGCACCAAGCCCCCCAGTTCCTACCACCAATACCTTGGCTGCCTTTAGTTTCTCCTGCGCTTCTTCTCCAAACTGAGGGAGACTCAGATGTCTGGCATATCGACGAATTTCTTCGGTTGTGAGGCTCATTTTATAAATTTAGTATTCGTGCCGATTTCATAACATGACAAACCCCAAAAGAAAGATATCCGTCACCCCTCCTGAAGATTTATCAAACCTTAAGACTACAGAACCCAAATCTTTTGCTGCTGGTTTCCCTGCCATCAAAGTTGCACTGGATCATGCCATAAAGGAGATGGGATTGAAGCGTTCACTTTCAACCCTTTCCAAGTTGAACCAGGAAGAGGGAATAGACTGTCCAGGATGCGCTTGGCCAGATCCTGAGAAGCGTTCCAATCTGGGTGAATTCTGTGAGAACGGCGTTAAGGCCATCTCAGAAGAGGCTACTATCAAAGAAGTTGATGCAGCATTCTTTGCAAAATACTCAGTATCCGAAATGTCTCGGTGGACAGACTACCAAATTGGAAAAAGCGGAAGAATCACCCAACCGATGGTATTAGAAGAAGGAAGTGACCATTACCAACCCATTAAATGGGAAATTGCTTACCAATTGGTTGCAAAACATCTTAGAAACCTGAATAATCCTGACGAAGCCATATTCTATACCTCAGGCAGGTCCAGCAATGAGGCAGCTTTTCTTTATGGACTATTTGCAAGGACTTTCGGAACTAACAATATGCCAGATTGCTCCAATATGTGCCATGAATCCAGTGGAGTTGGCCTGAAGGAAACCCTAGGTATTGGGAAAGGATCGGTCACATTGGATGACTTTGATGAGGCCGAAGTTGTAATGATCATGGGCCAAAACCCAGGGACCAATCATCCAAGAATGTTGTCGGCCCTTGAAAAGTGTAAGGAGCGTGGTGGTAAGATCATCACCATTAACCCTCTTGAAGAAGCTGGTTTGGTTCGATTTAAGAATCCTCAAAACCTGAAGGGCACTCTTGGATCTGGTGTGAGCTTGACAGATGTCTTCCTGCAGGTAAAGGTCAATCAGGATGTACCGCTACTAAAATTGATCATGAAAAAGCTCCTGGCAAGACAGGAGAGCAATGGGAATGTGCTAGCACAAGAATTCATCGCACAACAAACCGCGGGATTCGAGGACTTTGTTAAAGACCTGGAACGATACAATCAGGATGAGCTTCTAGAACGGTGTGGCGTACCAGAGAAAAATATTGATGATGCAGTAGACATACTCGCAAAGAGAAAGAGAATCATTATTTGCTGGGCCATGGGATTAACCCAGCACAAGAACGGAGTTGATAATATCAAGGAATGCGTCAATCTCCTCTTGTTGAAAGGAAGTATTGGTGAAAAGGGAGCAGGAACATGTCCTGTAAGGGGGCATAGTAATGTGCAGGGAGACCGAACTGTGGGGATCATGCACAAGCCCTCATCTCACTTGAACGCAGCTTTCCAGAAAGTCTTCAACTTTCACCCACCTGAAAAAGAAGGTTATGATACGGTAAAGAGTATCAAGGCTATGCATGATGGTCAGGCCAAGGTCTTCATCGCTTTGGGTGGAAACTTCTTATCAGCAGCTCCGGATACTGCCTTTACAGGCGAGGCCTTGCAACAATGTGAGCTAACCGTTTCTGTGAGTACCAAACTTAATCGGACCCATCTTGTACCGGGGAAAAGATCTCTTATTTTACCCACATTGGGAAGGACCAATGTGGACGCAGCAGAAGGCAAAAATCGATATGTTACAGTCGAAAACAGTATGGGAAGAGTGCACCGGTCCAAAGGTTCCTTGAAAGTTCCAGAGCACTTCAACCTGAGGAGTGAGCCTGAAATAGTAGCAGGGATAGCAAAGGCCTATTTTGGCGAGGACTCGACAATCGATTGGGAAAGAATGGGGCAAGATTATGATTTGGTGAGAGAGAAAATCTCAGAGGTTTTCAATGGGTTTGAAGACTACTCCAACCGTTCCAAAGGAGTCGGTTTTGACCTTCCCAACAATGCCAGGATAGCAGACTTCTCTAAGCTCCCGGGAGGCAAAGCACAATTCAGCATTTGTAAGTTGGGAGAGGAAACAACCAAACAAGACGAATTCCTTTTGACCACTATTCGTTCTCATGATCAGTTTAATACGACCATTTACGGCATGAATGATCGATACAGAGGGATTTACAATGAGCGACGTGTAGTATTCATGAATAAAGAGGATATGACTGAAATGAATCTGAAAAAGCGTGATACAGTCGACCTCATTAGTGACTATGATGGTCAAGAAAGAGTGGGAAGTAATTTTATCGTTGTGCCTTACAACATTCCAAAAGGTAACTTAGCAGCCTATTTCCCAGAAACGAATGTCTTGATACCCCATGACCAGTATGCCGATAAAAGTCAAACACCCATCAGTAAATCTGTAAGGGTCAAAATCAGGAGAAGAGATTAAAAACAACCATTGGCCTTCAGGGTTAAACTCAATTAAATGGAGAAAGAATTTTCGCACCTCAATAAAGCTGGAGATCCCACCATGGTGGATGTTTCTGTCAAAAATGTTACTGAAAGAATCGCAACCGCAAGAACTGTGGTAGTGCTGGATGATGAAATTGTCGCCAGATTGGAAAACGACGAGATCCACACCAAAAAAGGACCAGTATTCCAAACAGCTGTACTAGCTGGTATCATGGCAGCTAAGAAAACAAGTGACTTAATTCCACTTTGTCATCCTATAGGGCTGGACAAATGCACCGTGGACATCAAGCTAAATGAAGACAAGGAAGTGGAGATTCTCTGCACAACCAAAATAGCGGCAAAGACCGGTGTTGAGATGGAAGCTTTGACAGGCGCATCTGTGGCTGCATTGACCATTTATGACATGTGTAAAGGCTTCTCACATAATATTGAAATAAGGGAAACGAAATTGATGGAAAAGAGAGGAGGAAAAAGTGACTTCACAAGAGCATAAGAAACACGCTGATGTAAACAAACCTCTGGGTGGCAAAATCCATAGAAATGAGATTGCCATACTTGGAGCTCCTTGCGGAATTATTCAGAGTCTGTGTAAAGAAATAGCTCACAAGCTACCAAACCTGAGAGTGGGATATCTGGATGCTGCTCACAACAATGACGAACCAGTGGGAGTATATCACGTTGGGTACACCGACAAGATCGATTTTCATCAGTTAAAGTTCAGTTCTGAAAATACTGAATACGAGTTTCGATCAATCTTCAATAGCTGCGATCTGGTTTTGGTGAACGGAAATCACTTCAAGGCGGAGAAGCAAATCCCGATCATCAACCAAAAGAAAAAGGAATCTTTAGAACGGAAGATTGACAGACTAACGAACGTCCTTGGTTTCATATTGGACGAAGGTGAAGAGGACATTCATGATTACTTAAAAGCATCTCATAACAGGGTCCCGACTACATCTATTGATAACTTAAATGGTATCGTTTCTTTGGTCGAACAGGAAATCAGTACCCCTCCCATCAAAGGCTTAGTGCTTGCTGGAGGTAAAAGCTTAAGAATGGGAGAAGACAAAGGCGCCATTAGTTATCACGGATTGCCTCAACGAGAGCATACCGCCCATTTATTGAGCTCTTTTTGCCAAGAAGTATTCCTCTCTGCGCCTCACAAAATAGAAGGGCAATTTCAAACAATAACCGACAGTTTTTCTGATTTAGGTCCTTATGGAGGTATTTTGTCTGCGTTCAGGCAAGATCCGAATGCTGCATGGTTGGTAGTAGCTACCGACATTCCTTTGTTGGATGAAGCGACCCTTCAGCAGTTGATTGATGAAAGGAATCCCTCAAAAGTCGCTACCTGCTTTCACAACCCCGAAACCAACTTTCCAGAACCACTCATCACGCTTTGGGAGCCTCGAGCTTATCCTCGACTTTTGAACTTTCTGACTTTAGGCTATTCATGCCCTCGAAAAGCCTTGATTAACAGTGAGATAGAGGAAATCGAGATGGAAAACCTCAATGCCATGAAAAACGCCAATACACCTGAAGAAAAAGATGAAATAATGGCACAAATTAATGGCTAGAATCTCGGCCATTATTTTGGGAGCAGGACTTTCCCAAAGGATGGGAAAGGAGAACAAACTCTTTCTAACAATCAATGGAAAACCCATGATAGAATGGGTGATCGAGAGTGTAACTGCCTCGAGCGTTTCCGAAGTGATTATCGTAGGTAGTGAGTTATCAATGGATAAACTTGAAAAATGGAAGTCGGCCAGTGTGAAAGTTGTTGAAAATAAGAAGTACAAATCAGGCATGACCTCTTCCATCCAGACAGGTGTAAATAGTGCTAATGGCGATGGTTACATGATATGCCTGGGTGATCAACCCAATATTCAGACCTCCACCTACGATCAATTGATTAAGGCATTCAACGCTCATGAAAACAAGATAGTCCTACCCTTTTTCGAAGGTCGAAAAGGCAATCCATCAATATTCCCAAGTCAATTTCGAGGAGATATATTGCAACACAAGGACCCTGAAGGTTGCAGAGCAATTATTCAGGGAAACAAATCAAAAATCTATAAAGTAGAAGTATCTGACCCTGGTGTACTCATGGATATCGATACTCCCCAAGATTATCACCAATCGAGTTAGCTCTTTACCTCTTTGATTGGTTTATCCCTCCACCAAGTGGCTAGCGAGGAACCTGTAATGTTCATCCACGGACCGAAAATAGCCGGTGCTAAGCCTACAGTTGCTAGTTTCCCCATCTCCAAAGCCAGACCAGATGCTAAGCCACTATTTTGCATACCCACTTCCAAAGCAATGGTTCGGCAATCTTTCTCAGGCATTCTAAATAGTCGACTACTCCAGTACCCCATGAAGTAACCTAGCGCATTGTGCAGAATGGCCGCCGCTACCAAAGCCATACCTATTGTTAGCAGACTGTCTCTACCCGCTGCTGTAATGATGGTTATGATGAAAGCAATAGCACTCATGGAAACAATTGGCATCGCTTTGTCTAACCACGGCACCTTCCCATGAAAAAAGTGGTTGAATATCAATCCAGCCAAGATGGGCAGAATCACAATCTTAGTGATACTCCAGACCATCGCCACAAAATCTACTGGCACCAATTGCCCAGCCAGTACCTGCATTAAGAATGGAGTGAGAATTGGTGCTAACAGGGTCGCAAAAGCAGTCAATGTGATAGACAAGGCAAGATTTGCCTTAGCCAAATAAGACATGACATTGGAGGCCAAACCACTTGGTGAAGATCCAACGAGGATGATCCCTGCCGCAACTTCAGCAGGAAAACCGAAAAGTTTTGCGATCACAAAACCCACAAGAGGCATGATGGTAAACTGACACAACAAGCCAATCCCTACAGCCTTTGGCATCTTGATTACCCCAACAAAATCATTGAAACTCATTGCTGTACCCATACCGAACATGATCACCTGCAGAAGGGGCACAATCAATGTTTTAAGCTCAAATTCACCCCATTTAATAAAAAGATTTGGGTAGAAAATAGAACAAGTAACCGCCGCGAAAATGAGGACAGTATAGGTGAAGCCTTTAAGAAAAGGGTGGCTCCTAAAGCTGAGAGCCAAACAAATCTGCGCCGCTATCAATAAGGGAGCAACCCAATGACTAAGGTTTAATAGCCAACAAATTACGCAGCAGACTAAACCGAAAATAGCTAATAACAGAAGAATTTTCCCTTTGGAACTCAAGGCTTTTAGTTTGACCTAAAACTAACAAGAGCAATCGAGAAGAAACCCAGGCCTTAACGGTAAAAAATTATCGGGTGCACCTCCCCCTTTTGAAACAGCTCTCTCCCTCTAGGAAGAACAATAAAGGCATCTGCATCAACCAAATTGGCCAA
>CAZZHO010000189.1:0-8980 GCA_964653795.1 uncultured Roseivirgaceae bacterium
GATCAAACTAATAGAATGGAACCAAATAATATTTGGTTGTAAATTATAAATACCAGTAAATCAGATATTTAAATATCTTCACTTTTATTTATAATTTAAAGAAATTATCTTCGAACGAAAGCATCTGTCTTAGGAACTCATGAGAGCAATCTGGAAAGGTCATATTCAGTTTTCTTTAGTCACAATACCCATTAGGATTTACAACGCTATTGACACAGCTCAGAGTGTCAAGTTCAATCTTCTTTCAAAGGAGACTAACAATCAGGTCAAGTATGAGAAGCGTGATAAGATCACTGGAGATTTGCTCAGAAGTGAGGACATTGTGAAGGGCTATCAATATGAGCCTGGCCAATTTGTGATAGTGGATGATGAAGACTTTTCAAAGATCAAGCTGAAGAGTACGAAGCTGATTGAAATAGAAGGCTTCGTAGATGCTCATGAAATTCATCACACATTATTTGACGCTCCCTACTTTGCCGGACCGGACGGAGATGTTGCTGGTAAAACTTATGCCCTACTTTGCGAAACGCTCAAAGAAACTGGGAAGGTTGGAGTAGGAAAAGTGGTACTGAGAGATAGGGAAAGCGTGGTGCTTTTGACCCCTCATGAGTCAGGTATTCTCCTTTACAAATTACGATATCCAAGCGAGGTTAGGAACATGCTTGATGTACCGCAGATGCCTAAAGAAACTGCCGCTGATCCTGATCAATTGAAATTGGCAAAGACTCTCGTAGATAGCATGAGTAAGAAGTTTAACGAATTGACACTAGAGGATAAATACAATAATGCTTTGCGTGATGTAATCGATAGTAAAATAGAAGGTAAAGAAGTGGTGATTGCCACGGAAGAAGAACCTGAAGTTGTGGATATCATGACGGCTTTGAAGCAAAGTATTGAAGATGCTAAGAAGGATAAAAAGCCGATGGAGAAAGTGAAAGCAGATGGCACTGAGGAAGGAGAAGCAAAAAAGGCAAGCTAGATTTGTATGATGGCTAAAGTTGTTCAGTTTCCGGTAGCACCTCCCGCTAAACTAGGCCCGCAGAAGGCCAGAAGGAAGCGGAAGCCAAACCTTGAGGACTTTGGTCAGCTCAACTTGTTCAATCAGTCTTCCGAAGGTAAAGTCAGGCAGCTCCAAGATGACAATTATTTTGAGTTAGCAATGAAGATGGATGAGGCCGATAATCCTGAGGCAGAGCGATATTATCTTCTAGCCATTGGCTCTGGTCAGTCCGTCGGAGATGCTCATTGTAATCTTGGGATTCTTTACTCGAAGCAAGACGCTTATCCGAAGGCCATTGATCACTTATCCAAATGTTTGCAGCAAAGTCCAAGACATTTTGAAGCTCATTACAATCTAGGTAATGTTTATTCGGAAGTAGGAAACTATCCCTTAGCGAGGACACACTATCAAGTGGCCATTGAAATAGCGCCGGATTTCCCAAATAGCCACTATAATTTGGCACTGGTTCTGATCTCGGATAAGGCTTACAAAGAGGCCCAGCAACACTTACAGAAATACATTTCATTATCGCCTGGATTTGATCATGGCGTAGCAAAAGATCTTATAAAAACTTTAGAAACTTTCAACTGATGAAAACTTCAACCGACATTCTAAGAGAACATTTCGAACAACTAAAAAATGCTGTTCCTGAAATTTATGCCGCTTCAGAAAAGGCTCCGGAGGTCACTCAAGACCAAAAGTTATTTGAGGTGGTCAAAAGAACTTTGAGAATCATTGAGGCCGTGTACTTTCAGAATAAAGAGATGTTCACTGTTACTCGTGCTGATGAGTACCAAAGGATAGTATCGGATCTTAAAGATCTGGGATATAGCTATGTTGCCAACGAAGAGCTCTTAGAAAAGGCTGCAACCGCAGCATTGATGAAGTCAAAGCTACCTATGGAGAAGGCAGGAGGGAAGTCTACTGGTTCCTCTTCCAAAGAGGCTGTTTGACGGCTATTTGCAGTTTTCCTTCAACCTCTTATTTCCAGCAAGGGAGATCTTATTAGTGATTTGATTGGTCTCCTGAGGTTTTGGATATATTTCTGAACAAGTATTTACGCATTCTGACTGATCGCAAGGGCAATTCCGGATGCAGGCATTGTAGCTTTCTTTCCATTGGTTCAACAACTCGGATGGGGGCGCTAATATTTGAGATTTTTCAGGGTCATCTTCGATATGGAAATATGTAAGAAAACCGTTTTTGCAATAGCTCGATGCGTAGGCTGAGTAGTCATATTTTTTATCTCGTTTCTGCAGCAATAGGTCTATATCCCTCTTTCCGGTAGCTACTTCATAAGAACCGGTGCTGATTACGTTGACTTGATTGTTGTAAAATTCCAGAAGGTCGTAGTTAACCCAGCCTTTATCCAACACCATATTTTCCAGATTCACCACATATTTAGTTGGTTTTTTGAACCGCTTGTTGAAATTTCCAAGGAATAGATTGGCTAAAAATCGCTGAGTAGGTTTTACATTTTCTTTCCACTTTTTGTCCATTCCAACTGTCGTTAGCGCCTTAGTAGAGCCATCCAGAACAGTCATCTCATTGATTCGAAATTCCAGAGAATTGATATCTGTTTCGGAAGTGAGTGTGTCAATAAAATCAAAATCCATTGACAGTCTTCCTTTGAAATCAAGCCGATCACTTTTTAGGTCAGCAACGGCCATATTATTCAGTTTCTCTATTACTTCATGAAGCTCCAGATCTTCTACTGTATAACCTCCTGTTACCGTTAATGTATCCTGGTTTTTAACAAATACTTCTAAAGGTTGATATTGATAAATGAAGCCGTCATAAAGATTGGCAGTGAGGTCATGCACCTCTAATTTACTTTCAACAAGCTGACCACTGGCGGTTAGGTTGTCAATTTCGAATAATTCACTACCCCGGATGGGCTTGAAAAGTATTCTATCGAAGTAAGCGTCCGCATAATTGATCGTGGACGATTTCAGAAAGTTAATGATTGAAAAGGCAATAGGGTCCTCTTCTTTGACGGTTTCTTTTTGGACAATGCACTTAGGACAGATAGTTTCTTCTTCAATAATTTCTTCGCTCTCACAGGTGTATTTTACATCGGTATTGCTATCAAAAATGGTGGCTAAGTCTAATGTAGAAGAGGTCAGGTGGAGTGTGTCAATATTGATAGGTTCTCCCAACAAAACAAACTCCAAAAGGCCATCAACATTTGTATCGTAAATCCTGAAATCTGAGTCGATATAGTTGCCAGAAAAGCTTTCGATTCTAATTCCCTCATTATCGTATAGGATATTTCCATTGACCCCATCAAAGTGAATATTGTCGCTGCCTTTTTGAAAGTCAAAAGCAAGATTTTCCATACCAAAGGACCCAACTCTACTGGCATGCATTATTACATTGATGCCGCGCTCCCCGAGGTGCTCTTCAAGCCTTGCATCAATGAGCATCTCACCTTCCAGATTATTTATTCTCTGCAGGTTTTGATCGATAGCGCAGACAAGTGATAAGTATTTTTTCGCTGTAGAGAATTTTAGTCTTTGTTGTCCGTCGGTATTGATTTTGATGCTATCCTCGTCCATTCTTAGCTCTAGGTCCAGTGTTTCCTCATCCAAGACCAAAGAAAAGTCCAGAGATGCGTCTGTGATTTTAGAACTATCCATCGAAAAGGTAGTGGAGGTCCTGAAATCAGATAGGCCACCTGTAATCTCCAAAGATTCATTTAAGAGATAGATTCTGTCGCTTAGAACATCTGAAGTAATTTCTTTATCGTTGGCAGTGACAGACGACATTACCTCCGCCTGCAATTCTACACTTTCATCCAAATGTTCTCCAAGGGGAATATCAATCCCGATTTTACAGGCAATATCTCTTAAGTCTGATATCGACATACCTATCTGCGAAATACTCTGTAAGTCACCACGAGAATTGAGGATCGTCGTGGCAGATATGGTGTCAATGCCGTTGACCAAGGTAGTACCAAACTCCAACTGGTCATCAATGTTGAGAATAGTAGTTAGAGAAATGTCCTCAAATCCTATTGGATAATTCCCATTGATCGAATCGAGTTCATAAAGCCCATTTACATTAGAGTGAGGGAAGGAAATTCGAAATTTCCTTGCTTCAATATTCCGCTGGACTTTGTCTAGAATCTGTTTAATTGACGTGATCGATAGCTCCCTTTTTGTCTTGTTCTCTGAAAGTTCAGCAAACCTTTTCATCAGTGGTTTCACTTCGACTTTTGGTATTTCTATTTCGAACTCTTCCAGCGTCAGTTTTTCACGGTCTTGGTTGAGGATGTAGGGAATGATGTCTACAACTTTGCCCGAGCCGATATTCACTTCTTGATCACCGATCTCGAATTTGAAATTTGGGCTAGCGTACTCTTTGTTGAATTGGATAGAGCCTGTGGCATTTCTGACATCTAAAGACGATGGTAATGAGTTATTGTCGTAAGTCAGAGCTACCTTCCGGAAATTGAAACTTCCGCCATAATCTAAATCTGAATATGACTGGGCCAAACTGAGTATTGGGCCCGAGAAATGGAAGTTCTTGAAATCAATATACCCAGAGGTGTTATCAAGCTTTTCGAACTCTAGAAATTTTAGGAAGCGGTTGAAATCTATATTCAGAGATTGAAAGTCGACAGATACCAGGGCAGGTGAGAGCAGCTGCTCCAAGGAATCCATGTATTCCCTTCTGAAAACATTGTCTAGAACTATGTTAGCCTCAAAGGGCTGTGTTTCATACAATCTGCCATTTTCGATATCTGCGGATATGTAGGAGGGTTTTTCACCGCCGACCCTGAAGATACCCTTCATTTCGAGATCGTCAACTGTGTGCTTTTGACCGTTTTCGAAAAATTTGAACTTGAATGATGTTTCCTTCGCTGTGTAGTCTAGGTCTATTCTGATGGGTCCACCGTATTCCTCGTCCTTGCTATACACCCTTCCGTCAAAAGTAAGTGCTCCCTGCGGTTCATAAGCTTTTATGATATTTAAGAACCTGTCGGAAAGCGTGAGCTCGAGAAATGATAATAATGCCTCGTTTTGCTTGTCTTCAGATCCAGTTTCACTATTGATGGCCACATCCAGTTTCATCTGCTCGTTCAGGGTAGTAAGACTGCCAGTTGCCCGAGCTTTCAGGTCCTTGAAAGCCACGTTAAAATTGTCACTTCTAAGATCGAAACCACGATCATTTTGTAGCTTTTGAGCCATGGGAAGTTTCACCAACTCAGCATCTCCAAACGCCTCAAAAGATCGATTGACCAATCCTTCGTTGTTCTTTACTCTAATACCTCCAATAGTACCTACGGTCTCAAAATGTTGAAAATAGGCTTTGGATGAGTCTGATGACAACTTCATACTCAAATCCTCAAAAAGAACATCATATACTTTGGGTAATGCTTCATTGGGATTGCCACTAATCGTTTTTAGATAGTCTAACCTAACATTGGTCGCTTGAAACTTGTCTATTACGAAGCCTCCTGCCATCCTTGCCTCGCCGGTAGCAAATTGTCTTATCCTTTCCTGTGGAGGTCTGAAGAGCTGATGGTTATTACCTTCTTCGGTCTTGTGCATAGTGACCACTCCATCGATGAGATGCAACCTATTCAATTCTACTCTTATCAAATGGTTCTGGATAGTCAAGTAAGGTCTGTTAGTACTTAATATAGCAGCATCCCAAACCATTTTTGAAATGTTCCACCAGGATAATTCCAATTCAATTTTTTGAATGTCAAAAGCAGGAACCAGATCGGTCGCATCCTTTCCCCAAACTTTTACATTGGTCATATCCAGTTTAGGCCGTAATAGAAGTGTGCTTTTGTAATCGAGTTCTTCTATGTAAAGAGAATCTCCATGAAGTACATCTTTCCCCAATAAGTCTTGTACTCCTCGATGGATTTCTTCTTTGTAGGTGCCAAAAAAGATGCCGCCAACGGCAAACAACAGTACCTGAATAAGTATCAGAACAATGGCAACCTTGTAAAGAAGGCGTAAGGCAAAGGCAATATAGTTGGCGACGTTTTTGATTTCTTGAAGTTAGGCGAAAGAATTGAAGCAAGTTTTATTCCAAAGTATTCAAACACCATTTTTGCGTATGTTGGGCTAGCTTTTGAAGTGTTTTTTCCATGTTACCCCCTTCTTTCTTAGGAATTTTAAAACTATGATCGGCGTGCTTTATTTCTAAAAGCTCTGCCTTTTGGATGCTTTTTGTGAGCTGCCTGATGAGTTCAATTTTTGCCAACTTGTCATTGACTCCCTGAAGGAATAGTTGCGGAACCTCCAATCCAGATAAATGATCTCCTCTTTTGATGCCTTCTTTTCCAGGCGCATGCAGTGGAAAGCCAAAGTAGATCAGACCTGCTGTCTTTAGGTTTTCTTCGGCGACCAAATGAGAAGCCATTCTGCCACCATATGATTTACCTGATAAAAAGCAGGGTAGAGTTGGGTATAGTTTTTGGAGTCTATTGTAGGCAGCGTTTAGCGTCTCCTGGGAAACTTTCGGAGAACCTGGGACTTTCTTTCCAGCATCCATGTAGGGAAAGTTGAATCTCAGTACGTGAGCTTTTTCGGAAAGTAGTTCTGCTAGTTTTGAAAGAAATGGATGATCCATACCAGCCCCAGCGCCATGGGCCAGTACCAAACTGTATTGTGGGTCTTTGGATTCATTTAGAATGGCTTTTACTGAGCCAATAGTTTCGTTAACAAACAGGTTCATACTGAAAATAAAAACGCATAATTAAAGCTAATTGGACTATTAAGAGTACCTAGTATCCAGTTTTTCCAGGTATTCGTTAATGAATTCTTCTTTCCTTTTAAGTCGGTATTGCATTACCCATCTTGGGTGAGATAGGGGAATGATCTGGTCAAAAAAATGATACTTATCATTTAACCATTTCAAGTACTTGATGTTTTCCCCTTTTCCTACGCTGAAAGCCACTTTCCGACTGAAGTTCATTTCTAGCTGTTTCTGGATTTCGTTTACAACGTAAGGTTCAAAAAGTTGCTTATAACCTTTGAGGTCGTAGTAGTTTAGGTTAATGCCATTTCGAACATATCCTAATGGCGAGACGGAGGAAATGAGGAATTTGGAATAGAAACTTTCTACACCACCGTATGCAGTAATCATGTCGTATATGAAGGATGAGGACAACTCTGCTTTCTTTTGGAACTCGTTGGGGATGTTGCAGTATGTTTCAAGTTTGATAGGGTCCGTGAAGGGTACACCGGTAATTCCAGCTCCAAATCTTCCAGGGTTGATACCAAATAAAAGTATCCGCTGATCATTGTCTGAGTAGTACTTCTCATAGAATTTCGCGGCAAATTGGTAGGAGACTGGGTTCTGATAGGGGTTCATGGTCTCAACATCCTTAGGAAGGTTTTTTGGGCCTTCTAATTCTCGGTAGTATTGCAGTATCTTTTTCGCTAACATGTTTTGGTTTGGCTTCAGCTCTAAAATACTTTTTGTTCCATAAACCATATAAAATCCTTAGTCAATTCACCTCTGTGGATGGCAACAGGGGGATTGCGGAAATCCTGGATATGCCTAAGGATGTTTATCCAGTGGGTAGGCTTGATTTGGATAGTGAAGGGTTGCTTTTGCTTACCAATGACAGAAAACTAAACGACGCTCTGCTCAATCCAAGATGGAACCATGGAAAAACCTATTGGGTTCAGCTAGATGGTGAAATAAATGATGACGCTATAAATCAATTGCAGAATGGACTTGAGTTAAATATTAAGGGAACGGTCCATAAGACTAAGCCCGCTAAAGTTAGGAGATTGGATACTCCACTTTTAGCGGAAAGGGACCCTCCAGTAAACATTCAGAAGTATCCGAATACATCCTGGATTGAATTGGTTTTAACTGAGGGTAAAAACAGGCAGGTGAGAAGAATGACTGCAAAGGTTGGGTTCCCAACACTAAGGTTAGTGAGAGTTGGAATAGAGCAGCTGTCCCTCGGAGACTTGGCGGCTGGCTCTGTGACGATGATTTCCAGAAATGCCATCTACAAGAAGTTGAAAATCGCTGAAAGGCTGAAATGAATCCAGTTCCTCTACCCAAAGGCTTTGAGAAGTCCCTTTCCATGATAGATGAGGTCCATCGCAAACAGTTGATGGATGCACTTGAAGACAAATCGCCAACCAGCATAAGGATCAATAGCAGGAAGTTTGATTTTAGTGAAGAGCTTGAAACCGTCCACTGGTCGGATCATGGATATTATTTACGGGAGCGACCCACTTTCAACAGCGATCCATTTTGGCATGCAGGCGTCTACTATGTTCAGGAAGCTTCGTCAATGGTCATTGGGTCGATAGTAGGTAAGCTAAGGAAGCAATTTGAGGGTAATATAAGAGTGCTTGATCTATGCGCTTCGCCGGGTGGCAAAAGCACTGATATTGCTGATGCTCTTCTGGAAGTAGATGTGCTGGTAAGTAATGATGTGATTAACAGCAGAGTGAGGCCTTTGCAGGAAAATGTGGTGAGATGGGGCAAGCTGAATCACTTTATTACGAACCAAGACGCTAAGTACTTTCAACAGAAGTCTGGACTATTCGACCTGATGGTGATAGATGCGCCATGCTCTGGAGAGGGTATGTTTAGGAAAGATCCCAAAGCCCGTACGGAGTGGAGTGAAGATCTGATAAGGTTATGTCATGCGAGGCAAGTTCGAATTCTTAATGATTCATGGTCAACATTGAAGGAAGGTGGGTATCTCATTTACTCTACGTGTACTTTCAACGAGATTGAGAATGAGCTCACTATTTCAAAATTCCTTGAAAGTAATGACGCTGAATTGGTAGAGCTTGATTTTGACGAAGCCTGGAATATTCACCAAAATGGAACCGGTTTTTTCAGGCTTTTTCCTAATTTATGCAGGGGTGAGGGATTTAGTTTTTGTGTGTTGAAGAAACTTGAGGAGGCACCAAGGCCGAAGAGAAAAATGAGCTCCAAAAAGCCTAAGTCCATTCAAATGTTCGATATGGATCTAGTTGAAAG
>CAZZHO010000190.1:0-8959 GCA_964653795.1 uncultured Roseivirgaceae bacterium
ACGAATACCTTTAGAATTAAAAAAGGAGTCACGATCTAACGTAACTCCTTGATTTGAAGAGCCTCCTATCGGGATCGAACCAATGACCTACTGATTACAAGTCATCAATTTTTTCATTACCTATATTTACTGTTTATTCATTTTTATCTGTAAATCAATTACTTATGTATTTAGTAGTAGCCTTTTCTTACCTTCTGTTACTGTAATTTACTAGATTTGTTATGCAAATTGTTATGCAACTAAAGGAGTATGTCAGCAACTGCTACGATAGTCTTAGATCGAAGAAAGGCCAACAAAGAGAGTAAGTATCCTGTTAAGGTTCGGGTTATTTATGACCGTTCAAGTAGACTTTATGGAACCGGCCACTTTCTGGATGATGATGAATTTGAAAAGGCGAGAAGCTCAAAGTCTAGGGGTGAGTGGAAAGATCTTCGATTAGAACTTAATAGAATCGAAGAAAGAGCTACCGAAATTGTCAATAGCACTAACCAATTCTCTTTCGATTATTTCAAAAGACAATTTTCCAAGCCCACTTCTAACTCCAAGGATCTCTATTCACTTTTCGAAGACTATATCGGCTCTTTGAGAGATGAAGGGCGTGTTGGAACCGCCACAAGCTATAATGATGCTTGTAAATCTTTTTTTCGCTTCAAAAGGCGGATTAAAGTTGATGAAATTACCTCTTCCTGGCTAAAGCGATATGAAAAGTGGATGTTGGATCAAGGTCGAAGCCTCACAACGATAGGTATCTACATAAGAAGTCTAAGAACTATTTATAACCTCGCAGTTCGGAGGGGTATAGTTGCTAACGTTGATTATCCTTTTGGTAAGTACGCTTATAAGATCCCCAAAGGCGCCAACATCAAAAAAGCTCTCTCTGCGCAAGAAATTTCAAAGCTAGTTGTTTTTGAGCCAAAAAATACCGGCCAAGAGCGAGCGCGGGACTTCTTCCTTATTAGTTACTACGCTAATGGTGCGAATCTCGCCGACCTTGCGAGGCTAACTTTTAAAGATGTTGATTTTGATTCTGAGCAGCTTTACTTTCTTCGATCAAAAACTCGAAAAACGGTTGAAAACCTGAAGCCTATAGTAGTAGCCATTATTCCTGAGTTGAGAATGCTAATAGAGAAATGGAGTAATGGAATGACAAAATCTAGTGACTTCCTCTTTGATATTCTGAAACCTGGGATGACCGAAGAGGAGAAACGACGTAGGATATTGGATTTTAACAGCAACCTAAATAGACGGTTGAAGCAAATTGCGAAAGAGCTCGGATTTAAAGAACATTTCAGTTTTTATACGGCAAGGCATTCCTTCGCCACTATCATGAAAAGATCTGGAGCTCCTCTTGCGTTCATCTCAGATTCCCTAGGTCACCAATCTTTGAATACTACTGAGAACTACTTGGCAAGCTTTGAGAAAGACCAGCGAAGGAAGTATGCTGAGGCGTTAACCAAATTGACTTGATATGTTTGAATATACTGATACTGAGTTTCGATTTATCGAATACCATCGAAAGTATGGTTACTTGCCATTAGAATCTCAGAACTTTGAGAGGCTTTATCGTCTTGTAATTGACCAAAAAGTGGTTAAGTGCGTTGAGGTGAATAGTTCATTAACGCCATCAAAACGAAATGAAATTGAGTTAAAGGAGGTGAATGAAGCCTATCGCTATCTAAAAGAAGCATATCAAAAGGATTTGGAAGAATACGAGAAAGTCAAAGACCAGATTAAAATACAAGCTCTTTCTCAATTTTATGAGCCAATACTGCTCTTCTTGACTATGCAAAAGGTGCAACTTCAAGGAGTTACTGATACTGAAGCAGTACTTGGTTCTGATAGACCGAGATTAAAATGGCTAGCAGGTCCAGCCTATTTAGCTCATGTGATAACGATGCTTATTGATAGTGGATACGTTGAACCTCCAAAGCATGATGGAAAGGAAACGACTAATCTCACGGCCCTTTCCAAATTGTGTTTGGAGATTTTTGAACTGCAAACGACTCCTGGCAACCTAAGAAAGGAATTAGACTCGAACAGGAACACCGTACCCGTAAGCAATAAGCGTAAGTTTCAGATTCCTCCTCAACAATTACTTTGAGAGGGCAATGGACTGTAGTGGACTATAGCGGACTGTAGGTTTCGGTAGAAATTGGTAGATGTTTACACCATCGAAAGCAAGAAAGATGGAAAAAACAATTCTAATTTCAATTTCAAAGGAGGAGCTTCAACAAGTAGTAGCTGAATGTCTTTCAAGAGCTCTCAATATGGGACAAATGAATCAGCACTCTGTACCTGATTTAATGTCAATCAAGGAGGCCAGTCATTTTCTGCAGAAACAACCACAGACTCTCTACAATTTGTGTTCCCAAAGAAAGATCCCCCACATAAAGAAACTTGGCAAACTCTACTTTTCTAGAAAGGCTCTGATTTCTTGGCTAAACGAGTCCAGTTATGATTGATTATTTGAAACTGAAGGTTTCTGATGAATATTACCAGCGATTAAGATCTAAAGGGGAGTGGGTTATTGGAGTATTTGAAGAGACTGGGGAATTAACCTTTGAAAGTGAGTGTCGATATGGGGAAATTCTACTTAAAGACAAAAATGGCATACTTGAAGTACATCTCTCTTTGCCAAAGGTTTACAATGAATTTCATGATGGTATTTCCAATAATTCTGGAAGATTTGACTATTCGAAGCTCCTGTGGACTTTAGAATATCTGGAACGTAAGTTAGAGATTCCATTAAAGTGCCTCAAAATTGATAATATCGAGATCGGCATAAATATCTTTCCTGAGGGTAGGGAAAGTGCTATATGGAAGCACGCGGTTAACTACAGGGGAAAGTCCTTTGGTACTATGAGGAATAATAGAGGAATTGCTTTTGGGAAAAGGTGTACTGGAACAACCTATGAGACTAAAATCTACGATAAGAGAATACAGTATGGCTTAGATAAACCAGAAATAAGGTTTGAGTTAAAGGTATTTCGTATGAGATTTTTAAAGGATGTACTAAAACCATCTCATGACTTCAAACAATTTGCCGGAGTATTAACCCCGGCGGATTTGAAGGATAAGAAAGTGCTTCTATATTTTAGAAAACAATTATTTAGAGTTTTTGGAGAGATACTGTTTTATGAGCCGATAAATGACTTTTGCGATATCACAGAAGAAGATTTGAGTTTTATTGTTCGCAGTACTCATCCAATTGAGTGGGAAGTGCAGAACTGGTCCAAGAATGAAGCTAGTGGTATTAGAAGAAGATATCAGAGATTGGTTAATTCGAAATGTCAGAAGCCTATTTCGAAGGAGGTCTACCATTTGCTTTGGGAGGAGTATACTCTGCTACTAAATAAGGAAAAAGTCTTATTTGAAATGCCGCTTATTCCCCACTCGATTGGTAGCAACAACTCAGACTTACCTTTTGATATTCAGTTAGCAAATGATGTTAGTTTATGGAGTTCCAGACCGCCTCCATAATATTAAGGAGCGAACAAATTACTACCATTCACCATCTAAATAGCACTATTTCTGGAAAATAGCTATCATCAAAAACTGAGCCTTGAAGTCTTGAGTTACAGATAATAGCCATACGTGAGTTAATGAAATTATTTACAATATGTGTTCATTTTAGATGTGTCCACTTTGAGCCGTTTGAACGCATGATGATTCTCCCTTAAAACTACATTCTGGAGATTAGCTCAAAAGTCTTCAAGCAGCTGGTTCAAACTTATCTCTAGAACCTCACAGTATTTTTTCAAAGTGAATATTGTAGGGTTGGTCTTTCCACTTTCGATCCTTGTGAAATTACCTGAATCCATGTGCATAAGCCTCGCCATTTCAATGGTGCTTAAACCCTTTGCTTGCCTGTGGGCCTTCAAATGGGCACCGAATCGCTTTAAGAATGCTTCTTTGTCGGGATCCATATTAATGAATCCTCTAAAGAATAGTCAACTGTCATAAAATACACTATCATAAATGACAGTAATCCCTTTTGATTTCTTATCTTCGATGAAAAGAAATGCAATGGAATTAAACCACAAACCCTGGTATGATAGACCTTTTTTGGTCTATTTGGTTATTGTTCTTTTCTTCCCATTGGGCTTATATGCTCTATGGAAATCAGAGGCAATAAGGCGGTCTTGGAAAATAGCTATATCACTGTTCGTGGGTTTACTCTTGGTGAGGAGTTTTGGGTCTAACGAAGACAGGAGTGAACTACTTCAATCTAAGATTCAGGAAGCACCAGTATTAGTCCTAAATGAGGACAGCGTAGCTCAAGTGAGAAAAGCCGAGCAATCAAAAAGAATTAATAGCTCGAAAATTACAGCTTCCTATTTATACCAAGAGTTTCAATTGAATCAAATCAAAGCTGAAAGTAGATTCAAAGACAAGTATCTCTATTTAGAGGGTACTGTGAGTGATTTTGGTAGAGATATACTGGGAGCAGCTTATGTCAAGCTTGGTACCAAAGGATATGGATCAAAGATGATGTGTTATCCTGAGGATGAAGACATCCTCATAGAACTCTCAAAAGGACAGAAGGTGCTATTTCACGGAAAGTGCGATGGTATTACTTTGGGTATTGTCGGTCTAAGGGATTGTAGATTTATTCCTGCCAGGTCCTATTCTTTTTAATGTCAGACTAATTATTATCACTAGTTATCTCGAGAATTATAACCTAAATATTTGTTGTTCTTCAGAGATAGGTCACTTTGACTATATTACTTCAAAGAAGTTGTATGTCAAAAAGAGATCTATCAGAAATTGATATCTGTGATAAGTACATAACACCTGCGATTCTTTCTGCTGGTTGGGATTTGAGGATACAGATAGCTCGTGAGGTTTCTTTTACGGATGGCCGAATCATTGTTAGGGGTAAGACGCACACCAGGGGCAAGCAAAAAAGGGCTGATTACATTCTTTACTACAAGCCTAATATCCCTATAGCAATTATTGAAGCAAAAGATAATAAGCATAGTGTGGGAGCGGGAATGCAACAGGGGTTAGGTTACTCTGAGATTCTTCAGATCCCTTTTATTTTCTCCTCCAATGGTGATGGCTTTGTTTTTCATGATAAGACGGGACTTAGTGGGTTTACTGAAAAAGAGATTTCACTAGAGGAGTTTCCTACGCCCAAAGAACTTTGGAATAAATACCTGCAACATGTCGGGATTAGTGATCCTGAGGTTGAGAAGATTCTGGAGCAAGACTATTATCAGGATGATTCAGGAAAGTCCCCGAGGTATTATCAGCAGAATGCTATTAATCGCACCATAGAAAATATAGCTAAGGGGAATAGAAGGAATCTCTTGGTAATGGCCACAGGTACGGGGAAGACTTATACCGCTTTCCAAATTATCTGGAGACTATGGAAAGCGAAGAAAGTAAGTCGGGTGCTCTTTCTGGCAGATCGCAATGCTTTGGTGGATCAAACGAAGAACAACGATTTCAAGCCGCTCGGAAGTGAGATTATGCACAAAATCCAGCGCAGCAAAATAGATAAGTCCTATCAAATCTATTTTGCCCTGTATCAATCCTTGACAGGAGAAGAAGAAGTAAAGAACGTTTATAAGAAGTTTTCGGAAGACTTTTTTGATCTTATCATCATTGATGAGTGCCATCGGGGAAGTGCAAGAGAAGCTTCAGCCTGGCATGATATACTTACTTATTTCAAAGATGCCATTCATATCGGTTTGACAGCTACACCGAAAGAAACTAAGGACATTTCAAATATCTCCTATTTCGGAGACCCTGTCTATACCTACACTTTAAAGCAAGGAATAGAAGATGGATTTTTAGCTCCCTATAAAGTCATTAGGGTGGCAATGGATGTAGACGAGGGTTATCGTCCGGAGAGAGGAAAAGTTGATAAATACGGTAACGAGATTGACGATCGGATCTATAACCTCAAGGATTTTAACCGAAACATTGTCATTGATGACCGTACCCGCAAGGTGGCTGAGAAGATTACAGAGTTTTTGAAAGCTACTGATCGATATTCTAAGACCATTGTCTTCTGCGTAGATATTGAGCATGCAGAAGCCATGCGGAGAGCCCTTGTTGATTTGAATTCAGATTTGTATGCGGAGTACTCCAATTATGTGGTTCGTATTACCGGAGACAATGAAGAGGGAAAAGTGGAGCTAGATCCATTTATGGATGTGGAAGAGCGATTTCCGGTCATTGCTACAACCAGTAAGATGCTCACTACAGGTGTGGACACCAAAATGGTCAAAGTGATTGCTTTGGATACCAATATTGGGTCCATGACGGAATTCAAACAAATCATAGGCCGAGGTACACGTATTCGGGAGGGTGATGGTAAAGTGTACTTTAACATTCTTGATTTTAGGAAGGTAACCAACATGTTTGCGGATCCTGATTTTGATGGTGATCCTGTGCAGGTGTATGAAGCGGGTGAAAACGATTCAACCGTCCCTCCAGAGTTTGAAGAAGAATATGACATACAAGAACCGGATGCACGAGAGCGGGTGATTCAGCGAGGTTTGGGACTAAGTGAGGGTGATGGCTCAGAGCGAAGGAAGTTCTATGTAAATGACATTGAGGTTTCAGTGGTGAATGAGCGGGTTCAGTACTATGGTGCTGATGGAAAATTGATAACCGAATCTTTAAAAGACTACACTCGCAAGAACATTAGATCTGAATTTGCCAGTTTTGATGATTTTCTTTCAAAATGGTCTTCTGAGGAAAAGAAGGCTGTAATCATGAATGAACTTTCGGAACATGGAGTACTGTGGGAAGCCTTGGCTGAAGAAGTGGGTCAGGATTTGGATCCCTTTGATTTGATTTGCCATGTTGCATTTGATCAACCACCTCTTACGAGACGAGAAAGAGCCAAAAAGGTAAGAGAAAGTGACTACTTCAATAAATATTCTAAAAAGGCTAAGTTGATCCTGAAGAGCCTCCTAGATAAGTACGAATTGGAAGGAGTTACAACTATAGAGTCCGGAGAAGTGATCAAGGTTTTTCCATTAACTGAATTAGGTACTCCGGTAGAAATTGTTAAGGCCTTTGGCAACAAAAAGGATTTCGAAAGGGCAATACAAGAATTAGAATTAGAAATATATAAAACTGCGTGATGACTCTGAGAGAACTTGAAGAGGGTTATGCGAGCCTTTTAGATTCGGAGTTTATGGATCGTCTGGAGCTAAGGCTTAGAGAACCTAATATATTTAGGATACTAAATATAGAGCAAGCTGAAATTAGGCATAGTAGCTTTCTGGCATGGTTATTTGACCCCAAAGCCTCCCACAATTTTGGTGATCTGTTTCTAAAAAGGGTCTTAAGGGATATTCTGATGGATGTGAGGTCATTGAACCTCTCGGTGCTTGAGCTGGAAGCATTGTCCACAGACAAAGCTGAAATTCGAAGAGAATGGAGAAACATCGACCTTCTAATTGTCACTCCTGAGATTGTGATCTGCATTGAAAATAAAGTGAAGTCCTCTGAACATAGTGACCAATTAGTCAGATATAAAAAGATTGTAGATAGTTCTTTTCCAGATCGGAAAAAGGTTTTCTTATATCTCAGTCCGGAAGGGAACGAGGCCTCGATGGACGATATTTATATCAATTACTCCTACAGTTCCTTAAAATCACATTTGCAAGTAATAAAAGATGAAAGATCCCATCAATGGGATAAAAGAGTAAAAAATTATATCACGGATTATCTGATTATGATTGATCAAACAATAAACGAGGATGATGCAGCAAATAATTGGGCCCGATTTCTATACAGTAAGCACAAAGAGCTTTTCGATTTTGTTTTTGAAAATCGCCCTGATATCGCTGAGCAGTTTAAAGGATATTTCATTAAAAAAGTCAAAAGAGAAGGGTGGGTTTTAGCAAAAGACAATAAAGGTCACGTCAGGTTCTTGACACCATCTTTGATTGATATTATTCCAGATTACAATCAATCTTCTGTAGCATCCAATTGGCAGGGTTTTGTTTTTGATATTGATTTCTACTGGAGTAAGCAGAAAGCATTACACTTTTTAACCATTATTGCCCCAGGAGATGATCAGTTTAGAACATTAGCTTCAGATCAGCTCAGAAAACTAAACGGAGCATTAAAACCATCTGGTGAAAAGTGGTTGGTTCATTTCAGAATGAAAAAAGGATTTGATCTTAACAAGTTATCGGAACTTGAGGATTCGCAAATAGAGGTAGAGATCAATAAATTTTGGCCAGATATTAAGGATTTAGTAGAAAAAATAGAGTCTTGCTTCATGGAAAAAAAAGATGAATTTTTGGCCATGAAAAGTAGGATAGAAAATGACCTCTAACATCACTACAACCATAAAATCCATTCGAGACATCATGCGACAGGATGCGGGTGTGGATGGCGATGCACAGAGAATCTCACAGATGGTTTGGATGATCTTTTTAAAGATTTTCTCCGACATGGAGGAAGAGTGGGACATCACCCTCGAGGAATACGATTCACCCATCCCTGACAAGCTGAAGTGGGGTGCCTGGGCGGGTGATGAGGAAGGGGTCACGGGTGATGATTTAAAAAACTTTGTGGATAATGAGCTTTTCCCTACGCTGAAGGAACTGAAGGTCACGCCTAAAACCTCTCCGCAGGGATGGATCATCAAGTCTGTGTTTGAAGACTCGTATAACTACATGAAGTCCGGCACCCTGATCCGACAGGTGATCAATAAGGTCAATGAGATTGATTTCAACAATCAGAGTGAGCGGCACCTGTTCAACGATATTTACGAGACCATCCTGAAAGAACTCCAAAGCGCGGGTTCTTCGGGTGAATACTATACACCCAGGGCAGTCACACAGTTCATGACCGACATGGTGAACCCCCAGATTGGAGAGAGGGTGCTAGATCCTGCGTGTGGTACGGGCGGTTTTCTAACCTGTGCGATTGAGCACGTAAGGAAACAGGTAAAAAACCCAGCGGAGCTAGTACAAATGCGAGA
>CAZZHO010000191.1:0-8703 GCA_964653795.1 uncultured Roseivirgaceae bacterium
TATCCTATTCCCTTATAGTTGGAAAAAGTAAGATGGAGCGTTTGATCAAAAGGAGCTGGTGGAAGTGGTTAACAGTCTTATTACTCATATATACCGTAATTACAGGATTCTTACTTGAAGTTCCAAGACTACCCATCCTGAACGAAACTATCAGAGTTCTTTATTTTCATGTTCCTCTTTGGTTTGGAATGCTTTTCCTATTTGGGGCCGCAGTTTATCATGGGATCATGTTTTTACGAACTAATAACCTAAAGTTTGACCTTTACAGTGCTCAACTGATCAATGTTGGCCTAATATTTGGAATTTTGGGATTAGTAACGGGAATGATCTGGGCCAAATACGCATGGGGTGAACCATGGAGTAACGACCCTAAACAAAATGCAACAGCAATAGGACTCCTGACATATTTCGCCTATGTACTACTTAGAGGTTCGGTGAGCGATGATCAGCAAAAGGCTCGGCTAAGTTCTGTGTATAGCATTTTCGCCTTTGCACTATTAATCCCCTTATTGTTCATCCTTCCTAGGATGACCGATAGCCTACATCCAGGAAATGGTGGAAATCCAGGATTCAATGCTTATGATCTTGATAGTAAAATGAGATTGGTTTTTTATCCGGCTGTTATTGGCTGGACCCTGCTTGGCTTCTGGATTGCTTCCTTGAATATCAGAATCAAGGTCCTTGAATTTAAAAAGTATGATTAAGTATATATCTAGCCTTTTGACAATGATCATGGCCAACCTTTTAGTCGCTCAGCCTGTTGAAATGGCTGATGGATTAAGGTCTGACGGGAAGATTTATGTCGTGGTTACAGTATTGTCGGTCGTCTTAATAAGTCTCTTTGTTTACTTGTTCAAAGTGGAAAGAAAGATTAAAGATTTAGAAAATAAGGAATGAAAAAATCTCATATTTTTGGATTGATTGTTATCGCTATCGCTATTGCGGTAATTGCCTCTACAGCTGGAGATGCAAGTAGCTATGTTTCATTCTCAGAAGCAAAGACCATTTCTCAGGTAAATGAGAAAAAGAAAATCCATGTGGTGGGGCATCTTAAAAAGTCCAACAGCGGTGAAATCATTGGAATAGAGAAAAGCCCTGATCAAATGGCTTTCAAGTTTCTGATGGTTGATCAAAATAATTTCGAACAACAAGTGATTTATCCAAATCCGATGCCTACGGATTTTGAAAGGTCCGAGCAAGTAGTGGTAATTGGAGGATATAAGAATGAGACTTTCGTAGCAGATAAGATCTTACTTAAATGTCCATCAAAATATCAAGAGGAAGAACTTAGTATTTAAATGGTTCATTCTTTCATAGGAAATTTGGGTCACCTTCTGGTGACTCTTTCTTTTGTGGCTTCCGCATTTGCAACTATCTCCTTCTACAGAGGGTTGAAAAGGCCTGAGTGGGTCAAATTAGGTTCGGCTCTTTTTGGTATACATGCAATTGCCATTTTCGGTGTGGTAATTACCCTTTTCTTGATCATCAATCAACACTATTTCGAGTACCACTATGCCTGGAGTCATACTTCCAAGTATCTACCAGTTTATTATCAAATTTCCAGCTTTTGGAATGGCCAAGAAGGCTCTTTCTTATTATGGATGTTTTGGAATGCGATCATAGGGCTTGTGTTGATTTATACAAACAAGTTCTGGAGGGCTCCGGTAATGATATTTATAGCACTGACCCAAGTGTTTTTGACCTCCATGATCTTAGGGTCGGTAATTTTCGAAATAAAGATTGGCAGTAGTCCTTTTATGCTCCTTCGGGATGTAATCAAAGACACAATTTTCCAGGTAAATCCTGACTTTATACCCAATGATGGAAATGGATTAAATCCTCTTTTGCAGAACTACTGGATGGTAATTCACCCTCCGACTCTATTCCTTGGCTTTGCTACCACAGTTGTGCCTTTTGCTTACTGTCTTGGTGGATTGCTTACCGGAAACACCAAATCGTGGATACGGCCAGCATTACCCTGGGCTCAATTTTCAGCTTTGATGCTTGGAACAGGAATACTGATGGGTGCTTATTGGGCTTATGAAACTCTGAATTTTGGGGGCTATTGGAATTGGGACCCAGTTGAAAATGCGATCTATGTGCCATGGCTTACACTTGTCGCGGCCATACACGTAATGATAGCATATAAGAAAAGTGGAGTCGCGTTGAAGAGCTCCATCATCCTGGTGATAGCCACGTTTGTTTTGATTTTGTATTCAACATTTCTTACTAGGAGCGGGGTACTAGGGGAAACTTCTGTGCACTCATTTACGGACCTTGGCCTTCAGGGCCAGTTATTAATTTATCTATTTGTCTTTCTGGTTCTCAGTATAATTCTATGCTCGAGAGTATGGAAAAATCTATCGGACGGAAATGAAGATACCTCCGTTTACTCCAGGGAGTTTTGGATTTTCATGGGTGCTGCTGTCCTGTGCCTGATGGCTTTTCAGGTGATCATACCTACTTCCATTCCTGTGTACAACGACATCTTAGGATTATTCAATATTGAATCCAATATGGCTCCACCTGTGGATCAGGTAGAGTTTTACACAAAGTTTCAGATGTGGTTCGCTCTGGCTATTGCTTTCCTCTCTGGGACAGGTCAATTCTTTTGGTGGAAAAAAATGGACAGCAAGTTGCTTAAGGATGAACTTCGAGGGCCAATTATTATATCTCTTGTGATTTCGACCTTAGTCTTCGCTCTAGGTAATGTTGACGATATCATTTATTTGGTGATCCTCTTTGCTTCAATCTACTCGGTAGTGGCCAACGTCAAAATTTTATTGAAGCTCAAGAAAACCAGCTTGAAGCTTGCTGGTGGGTCAGTAGCACATATTGGTATTGCCCTTATGTTGATAGGAATTGTCTTCTCTTCTGGATATTCAAAGATTCTTTCTAAGAATACCACAGGAATGCTCTGGAGTCAGCAACTCCCAGATGAAGTCAACACAGACAATCTCCTGCTTTTCCTGAACGAGCCAAGACCGATGACCGATTATTCTCTGACCTACAAAGGCCTACGGAAATACTCTAAGAAAGAGGAATTTGTAGATGTAGATTACCTTGTCCCTACCGATCATCCACTAAAGGTAGTAGCGGTCAAAGATTTTCTAAGTAGCAATGGATCTAATGTGCAGAAAGGGGATACTATCGATCTGGTAAACGGCGAAAATAGTTACTTCGAGGTGGCTTACGAGAAGACATCAGGTCAGTCTTTTACTCTTTTCCCAAGAGTTCAGCAAAATAAAAATATGGGAACAGTCTATTCTCCTGACATAAAGCGCACATTGACAGCTGATTTATATACCCATATACGTATCTATTCTGACCCTGAAGAAGAGATCAAATGGAGTGAGACGGAAATGGTGACGCTGCAAGTTGGACAACCATTTTTTG
Organism: uncultured Roseivirgaceae bacterium; assembly: GCA_964653795.1. Classification (GTDB taxonomy): domain Bacteria; phylum Bacteroidota; class Bacteroidia; order Cytophagales; family Cyclobacteriaceae; genus JAWPMT01. The sequence goes on from CAZZHO010000191.1 coordinate 3,397, forward strand.
TGAATGATTATGCTGGGCGATTTATAGGAATGGAGCCTCTGAAGGAAATCAATGGCAACCCTTTGAAGCAAGGAGAGGTTGCAGTGAAAGCAATTCTTGAGATACAGGGTGAATATGAAACATATAAAGCAGAGCCAGTTTACATCATTAGGGATAGAATGGTCGGAAAATTGCCATTTATCATAAATGACCTTGCTAGTAAAATCTATATCGAATCAATTAACCCTGAAGACAACTCCTTTACTTTTGGAATGAATACCACTCAAAAGGATTGGATAATCATGGAGGCCGTTGAGAAGCCTTTGATCAATATACTATGGACCGGCACTTTTCTTATGGTCTTAGGTTTTTTGATAGCCATCACCAGAAGATATACTGAGTTTATGAAAATGAGGGATAAAGGTGTGGAGGCATGAGTGGTCTGTCGGTGGCACTAGTTGGCACTGGTAATGTAGCCTGGCATCTATCCAAAGCACTCAACAAAGCCTCAATCCACGTTTCAACGATTGTTAGCAGAGATAAAGATCGCGCGGAGAAATTCATAAAAAGCCAAAACATTCAGGCTGATGCAGCTGATTACGAAAAAACAGTTGATTCAGACATAGTATTCTTTTGCATCTCAGACAAAGCATTAGAGAGCTCAATAAAAAAATTAAAGACTGGGAAGGGCGCCCTTCTAGTCCATACTTCGGGGAGCCATGATCTATCTATTTTCCAAAATGCTATAAGCAGGAATGTTGGCGTCTTTTACCCTTTCCAAACCTTCACTAAGGAGAAGGACGTTGAATTCAAGAATGTACCGATCTTTCTAGAAGCTAGAAACGAGATGTATTTGAGTAGGTTAAAATCTATTGCCAGAACCCTTAGCAACAAAGTTCAAATACTAAGCTCATCTTCAAGGTTGAAATTGCATTTGGCCGGAATTTTCGCCAATAATTTCACGAATTTGGTACTTTGGGAAGCTGACAAAATGCTACAATCTATAGATCTTCATAAGGAAACGATAGAGCCGCTGGTCCTTGAAACCGTCCGCAAGGCTTTCAGGATAGGACCCGCCAATGGTCAGACCGGACCAGCAGCAAGGGGAGATCTTGAAATAATCGAGAAACATCAGGAGTTCCTTCATGGAACCTCTCAAGCTGATTTGTATCAGGTCCTTTCAAATCAGATAATCGCCAATATCGGAAAGAAATGAGAGGAAGTATCATAGGATTAATGAAGGCCTCCAGAATACCTAATTTGGTTATTCTAAGTCTTGCACAAATCCTTTCAATCCTGATCATACTAAAGGAGTCTATACTTGAAATTAATACTATTCTTGTTGTAATCTCCACTGCCATAATCGCCGCTGCCGGATACATTATCAATGATTACTACGATCAGAAAATAGACATGATCAATCGACCTGATAAGGTTGTGGTTGGCGTATCCCTAAAAAGAAGAAGGGCCTTGTTCCTACACAGCTTATTCAATTTTACCGCTGTTGCCATTGGTTTCTTTATTGACCCACTTATAGGACTTATTCACATCTTCTCAGCCACTATCCTATGGCTATATTCAAACCAACTAAGACGATTGCCACTTATTGGAAATCTGGCAATAGCTAGCTTATCTGGAATGAGCTTCTTAATTCTATCAGCACATTTCCGAACCACTCACCAAGCACTCTTGATTTATGCTTTTTTCGCTTTTTTAATGGTACTAATTCGAGAAATTATCAAGGATATTGAAGACGTGAAAGGAGAAGCCGCCTTTGGATGTGTTACGGTACCTGTAGTATGGGGAATAAGAGGGGCCAAAATCATCATTTATCTGGTTACAGCAGCTGGTGCCGGCCTATTGGTTTCCTTCCTAACCACGGATATGAGTTGGATCTTGAGAGGATACTTTTTCGCTTTAACACCCTTTTTTATATGGTTTATTTTTCGGGTATACAAGGCAGACACTAAGGCCCATTTTGCCTTTTTGCACCAGCTTTGCAACTACATAATTCTTACTGGTATCTTAAGTATCCTATTCAATTGAAGCAGCATAGAATCGCGATTTTCGCTTCAGGCAATGGCTCTAACGCCGAAAACATTGTCAAGCATTCTGAAGGCATTGGGAGCATTGTAGTCAAAAGCATTTTCACCAATAACCTACAAGCAGGTGTAATCGAAAGAGCTAAAAGACTAGAAATCCCTTTTTCGACATTTAGTAAAAAGGAACTTTCTGAATTATCTTTTGTGAATTCTTTGCGAGAAAATTATGACTATATAGTACTAGCAGGATTCCTATTGTTGGTTCCAAGTATTCTAATTGAGCATTTTCCAAATCGAATAATCAATCTACACCCTTCTCTCCTACCCAAATTTGGAGGCAAAGGAATGTATGGCATGAACGTTCATGAAGCAGTCGTTCAGGCAGCAGAAAAAGAATCCGGAATCACCATTCATTTAGTCAACGAAGAATACGACAAAGGGAGAGTTTTATTCCAGGCTAAATTGGATATCCTACAGAATGAGACTGCTGAAAATCTTGCCTCCAAGATTCACCAATTGGAGTATGAGTATTTTCCCAAGGTGATCTTTGATTACATTCTCGGTAGCAAGTAATATCTACATCAGGTAGTTTACTTTTGCAGCCTTAAATTTCTACCCTATGAGTGAGAAGAAAATTACTTCCGCATTGATATCAGTTTTTCACAAGGATGGTTTGCTACCAATAATTCAAAAATTAGATGAGCTTGGGGTGAAAATTTATTCGACTGGAGGTACTGAATCCTTCATCAAAGAACATAATATCCCTGTAACTGCTGTTGAAGATATAACAGAATACCCTAGTATATTCGGTGGCAGAGTAAAGACGCTGCATCCGGCGGTTTTCGGGGGAATTCTGAACAGAAGATCGTCAGAAAGCGACCGATCTGAAAAAGCTGAATATAACATTCCAGATATCGATCTGGTAATAGTAGACTTATACCCATTTGAAGAAACAGTAGCTTCTGGTGCATCCGACCAAGATATTATTGAAAAAATCGATATAGGAGGAATATCTTTAATTAGAGCGGCTGCTAAAAACTTTGCTGATGTTCTCATTGTAAGCAGCCGTGAATATTACAACGACCTAATTGCTGAGCTAGAAGAAAACGGTGGAAAAACAGATATTACCACAAGAAAATTGTTTGCTGCACGAGCATTTGATACCTCTTCCCATTATGATACAGCGATTTTTAACTACTTCAATGAGGAAGAATTAGTACCGTCTTTTAAACAAAGTATAAGAGGTAAAAAGGCCTTAAGGTATGGCGAGAATCCTCACCAAATGGGAGGCTATTATGGCAACTTAGATGAGTATTTCGATCAAATTCATGGGAAAGATATCTCATACAATAATTTGATTGATATTGAAGCAGCGGTCCAGCTGATCTCTGAATTCGAAGACACCACCTTTGGTATACTCAAGCACAATAATGCTTGTGGTTTGGCATCAGATAAGTCTTTAAAAACAGCTTATCAGAAGGCATTTCAGGCTGATACGCTATCTGCTTTCGGAGGCATATTGGTTACAAATAAGCAGGTTGATCTGGAAACTGCGAAAGAGATGAATAGCCTTTTCTTCGAGATCATCATTGCGCCATCATTTGATGATGATGCATTAGAAGTCCTAAAAAGCAAGAAAAACAGGATCATCCTCATCCAGAAAAAAGAATGGAATGGTAACCAGCAATTCAGGTCTATGCTAGGGGGAGCGACGATTCAAGACTATGACCTCAAAACCGATGAGGATACTGACTTAAAAGTTGTGACTAAGGTAGATCCTTCAACCGAGCAAAAGCAAGACCTCTTGTTTGCTTCTAAAATATGCAAGCATACAAAGAGCAATACCATTGTATTAGCAAAAGACGGGCAGTTGCTAGCTAGTGGCGTGGGTCAAACCAGTAGAGTCGATGCTTTAAATCAAGCCATCGAAAAAGCTGAGAGATTTGAATTTTCGCTTGACGGAGCAGTAATGGCATCTGATGCCTTCTTCCCATTTCCTGACTGTGTTGAGATTGCCCATAAAGCGGGAATTAAAGCTGTGATACAACCAGGTGGCTCAGTAAAGGATCAATTATCTATCGACTTTTGTGATGAAAATGGTCTTGCCATGGTCTTTACAGGATTCCGTCATTTCAAGCACTAAGATTTTTGGTCTACTAATTGACCTAGAAGACTCTATTCAATATGTTGCAAATTTGTAACTTCGATTTCCAAATCTTGATCATACTATATGGCACTCTTTGACTTCTTCTCAAGTGATATCGCTATAGACTTGGGTACAGCCAATACCTTGATAATTAATAAAGACAAAGTTGTAGTGGATGAACCATCCATTATCGCCATAGATAAGAACAATAACAAAGTCCTTGCAATTGGTCGGGAAGCCATGCAAATGCATGAAAAGACCCATGAAAATATCAAGACTATCCGTCCACTTAAAGATGGTGTAATCGCTGATTTCCATGCCGCCGAGCACATGATCAGAGGGTTGATTAAAATGATAGACGGCAATAGTAAAAGGCTTTTTCCAGCATCACATAGGATGGTCATTTGTATCCCATCAGGTATCACGGAAGTTGAGAAAAGAGCCGTTAGAGATTCAGCAGAGCATGCAGGTGCTAAGGAAGTTTATATGATTCATGAACCAATCGCGGCTGCAATTGGTATCGGCATCAACATAGATCAACCTATTGGATCCATGGTAGTCGATATAGGAGGAGGTACCACTGAAATCGCAGTAATTGCCCTATCAGGAATTGTATGTGATCAATCCATAAGGGTAGCGGGAGACTCCTTCAATAAGGATATTCTTGACTACATGAGAAGACAGCATAACTTACTAATTGGTGAGAGAACGGCAGAAAGAGTGAAAATTGAAGTTGGATCAGCTTTGACTGAGCTAGATGAGGGGCCTGAGGATTATGAAATAAGAGGACGAGATTTAATGACTGGTATTCCCAAGGTGATCAAGATTTCATATTCTGAAATTGCCTTTGCTATTGACAAATCGGTTTCAAAAATTGAAGAGGCAGTCTTAAAAGCACTAGAGATTTCACCACCAGAATTATCTGCGGACATTTATGATAACGGCATCTATCTGACCGGTGGTGGTGCCTTGCTGAGAGGATTAGATAAAAGGCTGGCATTGAAGACAAAACTTCCAATACACATTGCAGAGGATCCACTTCGAGCTGTGGTGAGAGGAACTGGAAATGCATTGAAGAATCTATCGTCTTACAAAGCTGTATTGATGACCTAGATGAGGAGTCTCCTCGATTTTTTATAT
>CAZZHO010000192.1:0-8421 GCA_964653795.1 uncultured Roseivirgaceae bacterium
ATAGTCTCCTTCTTTGGCTTGAGGTACCATTTCCAAACTAGCTTCTTTAGTAATTCCCCCAAATTGAACTTTGGCCATCCGCAGAATGCCATCCATTTGTGATTCGATGGCCTTTATTTTTCCTGGTATTGCTAAACACATGATTCAAACTGTTTAAGATTTTGGTTTTCTTTTAGCATTAAATTCTGGGCATAGGCCAACTGACCGTATGCGATATTTTCATCATTCGGTGATAATTCGGTATGGAAGTACAGCTGGAAATCTTCGTGAAGTTGATTTGAGATCAAATCCATCAACAGACCATTTTGAAATACGCCTCCACTGAATGCTACCTTTTCAAATCCATATGATTTTGCCACGGTTCTTATGATTTCAACCAGGGTCAAATGAAATCGGGCGCTGATGTCATGTTGGAGGTGTTCTCGGTCGTTCATGATTTCGTGGAACGTTCTTTCCAATGAAACCTGATCACCATCCAGACTAAAAGAATAGGGTTGAAATTGTCTTGCTGAAGCAAAAGCTTTTCTCGCATCCTGCTCTACAAGCATGGCAGCTTGACCTTCATAGTTATTTTCTTGGGAGAGGCCGGAAAGAAAAGCTACGGCATCAAATACACGACCCATACTACTTGACAATGTTCTCCGAGTATCAAGCGCCTTATTGTAAAAGTCCCATTCCTGTGACTTGAAATAGGGCTTTAGCTTTTCACGGTCTTGGATTCCAAGGATTGAGAGTGCGCACAATCTGTTGTCGAGGGCCATTCGGTCAAATGCCAGATTATTGAAGTAGGCAAGGTGAGCGACTCTGTGCATTGTGTAATTATGATATTCGAAGAATTCTCCGCCCCAAATATGTCCATCAGATCCGTAACCTGTCCCATCCCAAACCACCCCTAAAACCTTATCATCGTGCATCAGTTCTTTTTCATTCAATATGGCGGCAAAATGGGCTTTATGATGCTGCACTTTCGTTAGGGAAATATTTCTTTCCATGACGAGCGTTTTTCCGAATTCATGTGAGAAATATCCGGGATGTTCGTCAACGACGATTTCCTTAAGGTCCGGACTGACTAGTTCTAAAAAACTATTTAAGATTCTTTCAAATTGAATTCGGTTGTCGTAATGGCTGAGATTTCCAAGGTATTGAGAGATATAGGTATTGTTATTTACTGTGAGCCCGAATGATCCTTTCATTTCCGCTCCGAGGGCAAGTGTGTCATGATTAGGTGATTTGATACCTTGAAAGATGCTCGGAGAGATTCCTCGTGACCTACGTAGTACTATTTGACGTTTAGTGAACGGACTAAATTGAATAACCGAATCATCTTGAGGAAAGGTAATTGGTCGATTGTGATCAAGTACTATATCAGCCAGCTGAGAAAGTGCTGAAATATCTTCTTCGTGTATAATGGGTGCTCCACTGATATTTGCGCTTGTGGCGATTAATGGTCCTGCAAATCCAGAAGAGATGATCTCTAAAAGCGGGGCATAAGGAATCATTACGCCCAGACTATCGAGACCTGGAGCAATCCAATCCATGAGAAAGGACGATCTATTCCTTATTGACAGTAGAACAATTGGAGAGACTGGTCCAAGTAGTTGGTCTTTCTCTTCTTTACAAATGTGGAAGTGCTCTTCAACTGCAATGATGTTTGGAAATAGTACCGCAAATGGCTTGGTTGGTCGTTGCTTTCGTTTACGTAAAATTCTTATGGCTTTTTCGGATGCTGCATCGCAAAGAAGGAGGAATCCCCCGATTCCCTTTACTGCAATGATTTTATCCTCTTTCAGTTGTCGATTGACAGCAGTTAGGATCTCTTTTTGATCGAGTTCAAACTTTTGATTATTCAGGCACAGTTTCAATTGTATCCCGCATGTTTGACAGGAATTGGTCTGTGAGTAATAGCGCCGATCTAATGGTTCGTTATATTCTCTCTTGCAGGATCCACACATTTCGAACGAGTTCATGACCGTAAAGGGACGGTCATAAGGTAAACCCGAAAGTATTGAATATCGAGGACCGCAATGTGTGCAGGTGATGAAGGGGTAGGATAATCTTCTATCCTGGGGATTGTGTAGCTCGGCTAGACAATTTGAGCAAATCGCAAAGTCGGGTGAAATATTAATTTCAAGTTTACGATTCTGACTTTCTACAATTTGGAAGTCATCAAATGCTTCCGGATTGACTTCTCGAAAAGAAGACTCAGTAATCACAGCCAATTCCGGTTTTTCGGTTTGGCAGATTTGATAGAATTGCTGAGAAACAGAATGTTTGGCAGTGCCTCTTACATGTAGTCCATCGGTGGCATTGCAAACCCAACCTTTGATGCCTAATTCAAGAGCTTTTTGATAGACAAACGGGCGAAAACCTACACCCTGAACTCTTCCTTTGATATGTATATGAAAAGTGTTCAAAAGTTTTATGCAGTAACTGCAGCGTTCTCTTGCTTATGTTTTAACCTTTCTTCAAGCCACTCACACCAATTGTCTAATCCTTCACCAGATAAACTGGATATTTGAATCGCCTCAATGTCGGGATTGACGTCTCTTGCATCTTTAATAGCAGCTTCTACCGAGAAGGGGATATAGGGTAGCAGATCTGACTTGGATACTAGCATTAGATCGCTGGTATGGAACATCTTTGGATATTTCTTGGGTTTATCATCACCTTCTGTTGAAGCCAAAAGTGTTACCCTGAAATCCTCGCCCAAATCAAATGAGGAGGGGCATACAAGGTTCCCTACATTCTCCACAAAAAGTAATTCCACACCTTCCAGATCAATTTGCTCCATCGCTTGCCAAACCATTTGAGCTTCAAGGTGGCAAATACCGCCCGTCACAATTTGCAAAGCCTCGATTCCTGTTTCTCTGATCCGGTCTGCATCTCTTTCAGTTTCAAGATCCCCGACTAGCACTTTCATGTTGACTTTAGAAGAGAGTCGACGGGCTGTTTCCTGCATTAATGTTGTTTTACCACTTCCTGCCGAAGAGGTGATATTAATCAAAAGTATCTTTTTGTCAGCAACAAATTTGCGAATCGTGTCTGCGACGAAATCGTTGGCTTTCAATAAATTAAATGAGCTATTGTCACATTGTACGGTGCCTCTTGCTGCTTTGCTTGACTTTTCTGCTGCCATTATTCTATCAGTTTAACCTGGAATTTAATGGGCTGAATAGAATTAGAAAAGGCTTTCTAGAGTTTAGAAAATAATTTCTAAAAAATCATTCATCAAAGTGGACGCGCGCTATTGTGAGTTCATCCCCCTGAATGACGTTTTTGGTGGGGTGACCATTGCGACATTTGAAAGAGTAGTTGATCACTTCGGATTCATCGCCACACAATTCACATTTAACAATAATAGGGACAACACTCACGTGCAATTTGGTTTGTAAAAAGCGTTGCTGGTCTTCTGTTACGGCCTCAAAAGCATTCTGCATCAATATAGGCTCCACGTTGGACAGAACACCTACTGTGAGGTCTATTTGGTTGAGCTTGTCAAGTTCGTCTTCTCTGAACTCAGCCTCCAGCGTTCGGAAAATGTTTCTTACCAATGAAATTTCGTGCATGCTATCCGTTCAAGATGGCCAAACTTAGTGCTGATAGTTGTTCCAAATGGGCTTTGGCCTGGTTCATTAATTCCTGATTATTTGTCAACTCTTTGACCTCTCTGGCCTTGGCCAACATATCTTTATACCGTGCTCGCTCCATAGTATTGTTGATATTGTGGACTCTCCAGCATGCCTCTAGATAATTCAGTATCGAATGAGCTCTCTCATTAGGAAAGTTCTCGGCATTTCGAATTTCTAAAGCTTCGAGATAATAGTAGACTGCCTTTTCCGCATTGTCTCCTGTTTTGGCAGGTGGGTATTTCAACAGCGCATTGGCATAATTGTTAGCAACCATCGCGTATTCGTAAGGATAAACGTTCTTTTCATAGAATTCCAAACACTCTTTGAATGAGGTAGCTGAGAAAGCGGACCACATGGCTTTTTTCTTATCATCTGCGGGCATTTCGGCATATATCACAGCCATGTTGTGATGAATCTCGGCAAAAACATGAGGAAAATGTTCCCGGGTAAATGTCTTTATGGCTTCCTGAAAGGTGTCAATAGCAGCCTGATAAAACTGCGGGTTGCCGTCTTGAGCCCATGTGTAAAGTAACGTCCCTTTTCGGAGGTAAGCTGAAGCCAAAAATTCTGGCAGTTCCTCTTCACTGTATATAGTAATGGCTTTGGAGATGTATCCAAGTGATTCGGAATAGCTCTTTTCGAGATTGGTTAATTCCGAAGCACTGGAGTAGAGGTTGGCAACGACCCACTGTGTATTTTGATCTTCAAAGTATTTGATGGCATTCCAGATCAGGTCCTTAATTTCTTCCGCATTGGTACGATCCAAATTGGTATGGTGGGTAGTCATGAGTACATTGATCAGGTCAAGTTCCAGATATTTCTTGGATCTTTCGCTCAAGGCCAGTTCGAGATATTGGCGGATCAGTTCCTCAGCAGCTTCCGTGTTATGAGTATCTAACAATTGAACAGCCAGATGTTTGGCTGTACAGGCGGCATGCTCTTCGGAAGGAGATATCTCAATGGCTTGTTCGTAAAGACTTTCAACAGAGACTTCATTGTACAAATGACCAGCGTAGTGTGCGAGTATGGCATGATTATGCCATGAGAAGTAATCAGCATGGTCGGAAGGAGGTGTAAATATGAGTCGATCAAGGTATTGGAGCTGAAGGCCACATTTTATTGCATCAAGAACCAGTCGTGAAGAGTTAAACTGCAGGGCTTGCTCTGCGTAGCCTAATTTGAATAGTATGATGCTTATGATGTCATCTAAATCGAAGGGAATAGGAGCAAACATGACGGGAGGTTCGGTGCCATCCCAGGGAAGCGAGACCTTGATATAGTCATGATCAATAATCAAATGCGGCTTGGTTTCGTCAATTTTGGCCAAAGATTCGATATGGGTAGCTTCGGTCAATCCTTCGACATTGCCAATTGCCTGCTTTATCTCTTCCCAATTTTGGGATGTATATAAGTAGATCATACTTGAAAATTAACCTAATTCAATTCGTAGAAACTTCTTCTCTTCATTAGCAATGCAGGGTAGGTTTCGATCACAGTCATCAATTTCATGGTCAATGATCACTTCTCTTATGGCTATACTTTTAGTCCCAGCCTGATCTTTACTTTTCACCATGAATACCTTCGAGCTATGTAGCTTTGGAAACCATGTATTCTCCTCAGGTGATACCATTAAAATATCATGATCTTCTTTGTAGGAGACATACACATTATTGGTTTGCTGAAGTATTCTCCTAGCCAGTTCTGCTGGAATGATCAAATGGGATGCTTTGATCTTAATATCGCACTTCATGCGTTGCTTTTAACTCTTCTAACATTAACCGAACCACTTTGTCGCCAGCTTCTTTTACCTCTGGAGATAAATCCACCTCCAATCGAGTATTATCAACTGAGATAAGATAAACCTGAATATCTTCGGGATATTGATCCTGCAGTATTTTTTTAGCGTATGAAAGTGCCTGGTCCCATTTCAAGCTATGCAGAAAAACCATTGGATCTTCTTCCGGGGTTTTCATCACTTCTCTGGCCGGAACTTTGTAAAGCGTGCCTGGAGGTTCTCCTGTGTTGATCACCGCATCCACAATCAGGATCTTGCTATGACCTTGAAGTTGATACAGCACTTCAAAAGCTGAAGTACCCATATCGAGTATGGTGATATCTCCGGAATCAAGTGTTTTTTTTAGCTCATCGATTACGTAACATCCAATCCCATCATCGCTGCGGACAGGATTTCCAAAGCCCATTATTGCCGTTTTCTTCATCACACAAAAAAAAACCCGTAAAACTTACGGGTTCATGATTCGATTAATTTAATTGATTATAGTTTGAATTTTGCCAACTCTTTGCCGGATTTCTGGTCATGGGCATGTACGGTACAAACCAAACAAGAGTCAAAGGATCTAGCTACCATACCTACTTCTACAGGATCATGCGGATCTTCAATCTCAGTACCTTCAAGAGCTGCCTCGATTGGTCCAGATTTTCCTTCCGCGTCATTTGGCCCGACATTCCATGTGGTGGGGGCAACAACCTGATAATTTTTTATTACTCCACCTTCCACTTCTATCCAATGAGCAAGAGCACCTCTCGCGGCTTCAGTGGCACCAAATCCCTTACCATCTTTTTCTTCAGGTTTGATGTAGAATTCATCGTCAAGCACAATCTGTGTTAACCATTCATCAATGTAATTGTACAATCTTGGAGCTTCATGCACACGGGCCAACGTTCTTGTGAACACGCTTGGTCCTAATTTTTCCATGATGTCGCCGAACAACGGATCTTGAATTTGATGATCCATGTTATTGGGATTTGCATTCATGATCACACGTGCCAATGGACCAGCTTCGGCTGCATTGCCCATATATCGAGGTGCTTTTGCCCAACTGTACTTACCGTTGAAATCGGAATTTTCAAGATTTTGAGAAACTACCGGAGTTGGAAGCGGCTCATCCCATGGATGCGCCGGTTTTTGATGTTCAAACCAAGAGTGATCCACATGCTCAAAGATTTGCTTGTGATCAAATTCATGGTAACTCTTTCCGTCGTAGAAACCACTTGAGCTAATCAACGCATGATTACGGCTATCAATTGTAGGTGTATTGTATCTATCCTTGTGCAAGTATGTCCCATATGCAATGTATTTACCGACTCCTTGACCAAATTTGTCAAGTCCAAACTCGAGCGATGCCCTAATGAAAAGACCTAAATCACTATTTCGTTGAGATTCGTTTTCTTCAACCCAGGCCATCAAATCATCCCAGCTTTTGATCTGCATATATCTTTCAATGGAGCATCCCAGCCACGTAGTTTCTAACCAGTCATTTCTGAATTGGTTCATAATAGCATGGGCTCTGGTGATATCTTTCAATGTTGGAGCGCACATAACTCCTCCAGGAACCATGTAGCTGGAGTGAGGCCATTGGCCTCCGAATAGTGCATATACCTCGACTGGTCTACCACTTGCGGTCACTCCAGATTGAAAAGAAGTACCCGTGTAAGCAGCAAACCTTTTTACCACTTCTTGATAAAGGGGTTTGCTGGCAAACTTCTTGTTCGCCAAATCCGTAGCGAAAATGGCATAAAACCATCTGGGTATACTCTGAATGGTTTCTGTAGCTTGGCCGATTGCTCTCAAGAGAAGTGCATTTGGAGACAACTTCGTGCCCCATGCGGTATCTAATGCCGAAGAGGCACAATACAAATGTGAGCCCCCGCAGATCCCGCAGATTCTTGGTGTTACAATCAGTCCAGATTGCGGATCTTTTCCAGCCATGATTCTTTCGAATCCCCGGAACATTGCCGCCTGTGTGTGTGCCCTGGTAACGACACCACCTTCCATAAAAACTTTTACGTCCAGGTCTCCTTCTACGCGACCTACAGGAGATATATTCAATTCTTTTGTTGCCATTATAACTTATTTGGAAGTTTCAGTTAATGCCTTATTGACAGGGAGGATTTTCTCCCAACCTGCTCTTAAATAATACAATCCTTTGGATTGACCAGTTGGTACTTCCTTGGGGAAGATCCCCATGGTCCTCATGGTTTTCAGAACACTTCCTTTCCGTAAGTCATTGTGAGGGAATCCTGGTTCTGTACATCCTAGACATGGGTGGTTAGCCCTCGTTTTACTAGATGTTCTGTTCCACAAAATTCTGTTGCAACTCGCATGAGTCATTGGCCCTCTACAACCGACTTCATAAAAGAGACATCCTCCTCTTTTACCAAACCCTCCATCTACTTTTTGTGCGAAATTGTTTACGTTGGTGCAGCCTGTTTGTACAAAGTCCGTAAAGAATGTTTTTGGTCTATGATAGTCATCAATCAAAACATCACCAATGCGTCCTGTTGAAATGGCCACTAAAATTTGCGTGACCCAATCAGGGTGTGCTGGACAGCCAGGTATATTGATTACAGGTAATCCGCCTTTTGAAACATAATCTGCTCCTAATATTCCACCCTTCTGCTTTTTTAGGAATTGCATACCGGTAGATTCACTTGGATTAGGCGGCACTGCAGGTATTCCGCCCCATGTTGCGCAATCTCCGATTGCTACGGTAAACTGTGTGACAGCTGCTAACTCTTTGACCCAATCCATCATTGGGCGCTCAGCAAAGTAATTCATTGTGCCAGTACCATTCGGGCCTTGAATTATACTTCCTTCGAAGACAAAAATGTCAAGCTGAATTTTGCCTTCAAGTATATCTTTAAGAAGGTCAGTGACTTGTTCTCCTATTTCTAAGCCGATGGAAGGATGCCAGAGAATATTAATTCCGAAATCCTTGACTAACTCTACTACGGCAGGCTCTTCAGCGTCCAAAAAAGACATTGTGTTACC
>CAZZHO010000193.1:0-2368 GCA_964653795.1 uncultured Roseivirgaceae bacterium
AAGATTGACAAAATTAATGCACGCGATGATGAGCGTCAAAAGCCCTACTGCAATGAAGATGTACAAAAACGATCGACTACCCGGGGCCTCGGATTGTGCTTGAACATCGTCATTTAAATGGATATCCAAAAGAGGTTGAAGTTCGAATGATTGTCCCTTGTTCTGGTTATCAGGGATTTTCTCCGCAACAAAATCTTCAAATTTTTTATTTACGGCAGCAGCATCCTTGGGATCATTAAGCAGAACATAGGTCGGCGAATGGGATACCATCCAATTCTGCTTGAAGTTGTTTCTAATACCTTCACGCAAGGCCTCAGGCTCAAGATCATACATGTTTTCATAGGGCAACAACATATCGAAGTGCACATGCGAATTGCTGGGAAAATCTTCAACCACCGCCACCACTTCGTAGGACTGGTTGCCTTCCAGGAGAATCGTTTTACCAATAGGGTCACCACTTTCAAAGTACTTTTCTGCTAATTCCCTATTGAGCACAACTTTACCAGGACTCTCAAGACCTTGGGCCAGGTCGCCATAAAGTACCTGAAAGTCAAAAATCTCTTTCAAATCACTATCAGCGAAATTGACATTATCCTCCTCAAATCTTTTGACTTCACCACTCGCCTGTGGCACTTGCACACTCACACTTCTGGACCATAATCTGGATGTAGCGGATACCTCTGGAAAGAAGCTGGCCACATTATCTCGGAATACGGGAGGGACTCGAGCTATGTCGAAATTCTGGATCTTATATCTCAGACGAAATATCTTCTCTCGTTTGCTATGGAACTGATCGTATGAAACCTCATCCATCACGAAAGTCAGAATTAGCATGGAACAGGTTAAGCCCCCAGCCAGACCTAAGATGGTAATAAGACTAAAAATCCGATTTTTTGAAAGATTCCGAAAAGCAGTTTTGAGGTAGTTGAGCAGCATATATCTTGATTTTCAAGTCTAAACGTCTCAATTCTTTTAGAGGTAGAAACTTTTTATGATCGGTTTTCGAACTTTTTTCTGGAACGATCGTTCTATTCGGAACAATCATTCCAATATTAAAAAAATGAGCAAACTAAAAGACAAGGTAGCGATCGTAACAGGTGCCACGAGCGGCATGGGATTAGATACCGCCAAACTTTATCTTCAAGAAGGAGCTAAAGTCGTTCTAACCGGAAGAAGCCAGGAAAAACTAGACGCAATAAAGGGTGAATTGACTGGTGATTTCTTATTGGTTCCAGCTGAAGCATCCAGCATTGCTGATAGCAAAAATCTTATTGAAACCACCGTCAAGTCCTTTGGAAAAATAGATGTGCTCTTTCTCAACGCTGGTATTTTCAGACTTGAGACCAATGACGGATTGAGTGAGGAAATTTATGATGAAGTTCACAATGTGAATGTCAGAGGCCCCTTATTCACAGTAAGGGAAGCCAATGCTCACTTCAACGAAGGCGCAAGTATTATCTTCAATACTTCGGTGGTGAACATTAAAGGGTTCGGCGGAATGTCGGCATATGCCTCTAGTAAAGCGGCTCTTAGATCTCTGACCAGAACACTTGCAGCAGAATTTGGTCCACGTAACATCAGAGTGAACTCTATCGCTCCCGGGCCAATCGATACTCCTATTTACGGGAAGCATAATGTTCCTCAAGAGAATATAGACCAAATGGCAAGCAGCTTCCCATCTATGGTGCCTCTTGGTAGATTTGGTAAAGGTGAAGAGGTAGCGACAGTAGCATTGTTTCTAGCCAGTGCTGATAGCAGCTATGTAACAGGTACAGAAATACCTGTGGATGGTGGCTTCGCTCAAGTTTAACATCATCTCAAGGAGGATATCATAACCAAGGTATCCTCCTTGACTTTTAACTCGTTAGTGGGTGAACTATCTTTGAATAGCCATGGCAAGGACCAAAACATTTGACCGGGAACTGGCATTGGAAAATGCAATGAATCTCTTTTGGAAGAAAGGATATCATGATACCAGCATGCAAGACCTAGTCGATAATGTGGGTCTTAATCGGTCTAGCATCTATGATACGTTCGGAGATAAGTATGGACTCTTCTTATCTACCCTTGAACTCTACAGCGATAAACATACCAAGGTAAGAGATGAGTCACTTGCCAATGCTGCCGCAAAGGCTTCCAGTCTTGATCTTGAAAAATTCCTAAGAAGCTTTCTCAATAGCATCATAGAGAACAATAAGAGAGGTGAATGCAGCAATGGTTGCTTTATGGTCAATACGTCCATAGAGTTAGCGGCTCATGATGAGAGGATTCGCACCATCGTGCAGGCCAATATGGAGGCTTTCGTAGAAAACTTCAAACTACTTTTTGAGAGTTTTCAAGAGTCCGGGCAGTTGTCAAAGGATAAGGA
>CAZZHO010000193.1:2468-8145 GCA_964653795.1 uncultured Roseivirgaceae bacterium
AGTCATTAAAGCCTTCATTCATCAATTCCGATAGTGTTTGAGAAAGCTGATGCGACTTTACTCCAATTTTCTCACTAAGTACCTTGAGGTTGAGGTCACCACTTAAAAAAACACTTTCGTCCTTCATCACCCTGTTTAGCTTTGTTCTGATTTCATATTTAAGGTCGTCATTTACACTTGAAGTCAAGTACTTCTTGGACAGCTTTTGCAGAAATGACGGGTCTTCATACAATAGATAAGCAATCAAAAATATTAGGGTGGATATGCTGAAATAGTAGAAAATAAAGTCCCCTCTCCAACTCTCGGCAAACATTGTATACCAAGAAATCAAAACAGTCGCGAGGAAATAAATACCTGCTAAGAGTAAAGTATAGGATCTCTTCTTGATTGTAAGCATTTCAAAATTGTGCTTGAGTATCCACAAGCACCATAGACCGTAAATACCCTGATGCGCAGCCCTTAGATAATTCAATGGCATAATCCTGTCTAGGAAATGCTGCCTCATATATTCTATCCGCTCCAGAGGAGGCATCTCCCAATAAAAAATAAGGTGCAAGCACATCAACAAGACAGGAATAAAATGAAGCAAAACTTTCCAATCATTGTCCTTCCCAAGTAATTGCCTTAGATGAATGAATATTAAAGGACCATATAAAAACCCAATAGGAAAGTACTCCATCAAAATGAGGTAGGGATAGAGCTTGACTACCGCGCTGGTTTCAAACAGAAACTCCAGCATCTCAAAAGAGATAAAAAAAACAAAAAGAGCAAGAGGCTTCCTCCCCTGAAGGTCTCTTCGAAAGAATAGACCACCAGAAACAAAGATCCCCACAATAGCATAAGCCAAAAGCCCAAACCTCAGATATGGCATAGTTGAATTTAGTCCTTTTCAAAAGCTAAATACAAACTGACCTCATCATCCCCCTGTGGATCAGTAAAGAATGCAGTAAAGAATAATAATTTTTTATCCTGCAACAAACGATTGTATCCCTCCAAATAAACTGTTAGCACACAATTTCTACTCTCTGTAAAGCAGGGTAACAATTATTTCATAATAAAACTTGGCTGCAAAGAGGTTACTTTTTGTACTTTTACAATATTAAATATTCAGATACGGTTAATCATCGACAAAATGAGGCCCGTTATCGAATAGAGCACAGCCATAGACATATATGACCTTTTATTCGCTTTTGAATCACTTGCTATGAAAAAATTATGTCTTAGTGGCAGTCTTAGAAGAAATTTAGTGTTTGGTTTGATAACTCTTTCCTACTTTTCTTTTGTCCTTTACTTCTTCGTGATTGCTGCGTAAAAAGCGGATTATCCGTTCATTTTCCCCAATTTCAAAACCATTTTTGCACTCAAATTGTACCTTATTCAAAGGTTAAGCAAAAGTGATATTTGATTTTCTACTCATTGCTATCTGTTTTTATCTCTCTATACCTGCGGTTGTAGCGTATACAGCCGCTAGTTATGGAAGATCATTCCGTCTTTGGTTCGTATTAGGTCTTGTCTTACCTATTATCAGTCATATCGCCCTATATCGATTGATTTCAAAAGACATTAAAGCCAAGAAGCTCATCACCATGATGAAAAAAGAGGAAATCGATTATATGGAAGGCGAAATCGAAGAAGCGAAAAAGCAGATCATAAGGGAGGAACTCTACAAATAAATAATTCTGCCCTCATCAAGCTTAAGGAATGCTTTATCTCCTCTTACCAAGTTCTCATCGGAGTAAAACAGCAGTTCCAAACCACCTACTTCCGCTTTATGGACGAATCGATCCCCGTAGAAAACAGAACTCAAGACGTTCACTTCCAAGCCTTCTTCAGAAGTCTTCAATGCTTCTGGTCGAATGCCTATTTTTCCTTTCTTAGTTGGAGGAATACTCCATAACTCCTGGAAATCCTTAGAATTCAGGATATTGATCATACCAAAAAAATTGGCCACTTTCTCATCCGCCGGTTTATAATAAATCTGCTGCGGAGAACCTCTTTGAATGATGTGACCATCACGCAAAACGAAAATCTGATCTCCAAAAATTAAGGCGTCTTTAGTGTCATGGGTAACCATAATTACCGTAGTACCTAGACCTTTTGCCTCCTGCTTTATGTGTTGCAATAGGCCGGCCTTAGTAAATGGGTCAAGATTACTAAACGGCTCATCTAATAGTAGTAAATCCGGCTCATTGGCCAAAGCCGCAGCAATAGCTACTCTTTGACGTTGCCCACCTGAGACTTCCCTGGGGTATTTATGTCCTTCGTCTTCCAATTTGACCAACCTCAGCAGTTCTTCAATTCGCTGCTCTTGATATTCATCTGTATAAGCCGACAGATTTGCCTTAATGGCTTCCCTAAGTGTGAGAAAAGGATGCAGCTCCAGATCCTGATGGACGAGCTGTATTTCCTCATAGCCTGGCACCAATTTTCTTTTAGGACCCAAAATCTTTTTTCCATTTAAGAAGATTTGCCCCTGGTCCTGATCCAATAGTCCAGCAATGATCCTTAGAAGCGATGATTTGCCCATGCCACTTTGACCTACCACCACAATGGCTTCTCCTGCTGCAGTGAAGTTTACATCCTCCAGTACCTGTAAGTCACCATAAGCCTTACTTAGATTTTTTACTTCTAGCATATTCCAGCGAAAGAGATTGTCTCAAAATACGAAAGAAGCGTAACACACAAGATTTGGAAAGTGTTCGAGAAGTAATTTTGCTTCCATTATAACGAACAGGGGCAAACTTTTAAATGTCTAGGAAAAAGCAAAATGCATTTGTGCGAAAAGGCGAGGTATTAGAATTACGTATACAAGACTATGCTTTTGGAGGTAAAGGGATCGGAAGAATAAGCAACGAAAAAGGAGAGTTTGTGCTATTCGTGCCCAACACCCTTCCAGGCCAATTGGTGAAAGTACAAATCCAGAAGATCAGTAAGAGTTATGGCGAGTGCAAACTGCTGGATGTACTAGAAAAATCTGAAGATGAAGTAGACGTTCCTTACCAGCCAATACCAGGAGCACCTTACATCCAACTGCCTATTGAAAAGCAACATATTTACAAAAAGCAAAGCACGTTCGAGCTCTTTCGTCGTATTGGGAAAGTGACCGATATCGAGGAAAGGTTCGACGAGTTTATCACTTCGCCGGGCACCTTCCATTATCGCAATAAAATGGAGTATGCTTTCTCGGCTATTGGATATGATCACGAGCTTAAGACGGATGTAGATGAGTTTACCTTAGGCTTCAAGAAAAGAGGTACCTGGTGGTGTGGCGATGACCTAAAAAAAGACTCTGGGCTCTTTGATGAACAGGTTGAGAACAACCTCGAATTGATCAAAGACTATTGTCTAAAAACAGAGCTACCACCCTGGCATGGACCGAAAAGAGAAGGTTTTTTTCGCTTTCTAGTAGTTCGTAAGTCAGTAAAAACCGGACAGTTGCTATTCAATCTGGTGACTACCTCCGATGGGATCAAGCAGTTTGATTTATCTGCTTTTTCTAATTTCCTAATCCAGCTATTTGGAGACCGAGTAGCAGGCTTACTGCATACCATCAACGATGAAACAGGCGATAGAACCATCGCCACAGATGGCAAGTTTGAGTTGATTTATGGAGAGGATATCATCGTAGAAGAATTGCTGGGGTTGAACTTTGAGATTAGTATGAAAAGTTTCTTCCAGACCAACCCCAAGTCTGCTGAGAAGCTTTATTCCAAGGTGATTGAATATGCTTTCGAGAAGAAAGAAACCATCAACAACAATTTGGTGCTTGACTTATTCTGTGGTACCGGAACCATCGGTCAGATTTTAGCCTCCAAAAGTGACAATGCACAGATCGTGGGTGTGGATATCGTACCATCAGCGATAGAAAATGCCATTGAGAATGCGAAACGCAACAACATAAAAGGAGTAAAATTTTACGCCGCCGATGTAGGGAAGTTCCTGTATGAGCACCCTCAATATCAAAATAAGATTCAAACACTGGTATTAGATCCTGCAAGAGCGGGAATTGCTCCCAAAACCTTGAAAAAGATTATTGATCTCAAGGCAGGGAGGATGGTCTATGTGTCCTGCAATCCTGCCACACAAGCCAGGGATATAGACCTGTTGAGTCAATCAGGTTATGAATTGAAAAAATTCAGCTTAGTCGACCAATTCCCACATACAGCACATATTGAGTGTGTGGCGTTGTTGGAATTGAAAAGTTCATAAGGCGGTCATCTTTTACAATTGAATTAAAGAACCGGGAGTTTGTTCGGGTCGTTTTTGATCACTATTCAATGAAGTATTCTGAAATTGCATTAATGGAACATTTTATAAATTCGGTGGATACTTTTTTAATCCCCAAAAAGGCTATTCAATGAGATGATCGAAACTTATGTTCTTTCTATACAACCCGCCTAGAATTTTTAATGCTTTTTCCGGGGTAGGTGATGTAGCTCTCTACAGTCCGTCAAAAGCATATTCCAAAGATGATTTAATAATATGCCCGATAAAATGGCAATTATGGAGTATTACGGCAGTGTTGGAAGAGAATTACAATGCAGCCTTAAGAAATAAAGATTTTGAGCAAGTATTTCATGGAATACGCACCTCAGAAATCAATGAACTTATATCGAAATACGAAATTAGGCTGCTGCTCTATAATGAATGGGAATGTCGCGACTTGACAAGACATCAAGCCAAATTGCGAAAATTCGTGAATGAATATTTGAATATGTCGATTGAGAGCGTATACTTCTCCACCTGTGATTATCTAAATCATATGAAACCAGTTTTTTCCAATGTCATCTCTTTCGATTGGGTTTACGCCAGAGAAAAAGCGTGTTTTCAGGAGGACAATATCATTAAGCACAATCCTAATTCAACAAAGAGAATAATAACGCTCAATCATAGAAAATCACCGGAACGTTATGTATACTGCTATTACTTGTCCATACTTCACAATGAAAAAATCACATTTTCCTATCTGCAGGAACCTGTAGATGACATTGAAAAGTATAAAAGCATTTTAGGTTCAGTTTATTCTAAACAGGAAATTGAATCTTTCAATTCTAAATTACCCAGATTCTTAGATGGTAAAAATCCAGATCAACACCAAACTCAAACCATTGCCGATTATCTTCATGAGGCCGTTATAAACGTAGGTTTTGAAACCAATTTAGAGTCTGTTAATTCCTACTCTGAGCAAGTAAGTGAAAAAACATACAAGGGAATACGCATAGGAAAACCATTCATGATTTTCACTACTAAAGGTGGTATACTACAGCATTTAAAGAGGCTCGGCTTCAAAACATTTTCACCTCTAATAAATGAGGAATATGATAACCCCAAACTCCCATATAATACCAGATATAAGTTGTTACTTGAAGAGTCTTCAAGGATTTGTAAAATGTCCGAGGAGGAGTTTCGGGCAATGGAGACCGAACTTCAAAAAATAGCTCAGTACAATCTTGACTTTTTAGAAAATGGACCTACCCCTAATATTTTCGAACTAATGACCGAGCCTTACCAAAGAAAATATTGGTTATCAATGGCCCTAAATATAAAATACACACTTAAGGAGGTCTTGTATATCATCAAAGGTGTCTTGGATGACCGATGGGCTTTTATTAAGACCAAAGAGCGACTCAGAACCGTAATACGTACCGACAAATCAAATAGTACCGTTACCATCTAG
>CAZZHO010000194.1:0-1826 GCA_964653795.1 uncultured Roseivirgaceae bacterium
TCGCTGCTACATGATATCATGAAAGCAAGCGGTAGTAGCAATAGATAGAGTAAATTTTTCTTCATAATGAATGCATTAACTAAGCAAAGGCGCGAAAGTTATCAACTAAATATCAATAATCATATGGCAATCCCTTATGCGATGACCGAAGAAAATACGGTTTGTAGTGTTCATTACAGCAGATTGGTGAATAGAGGTTGGCTGAAAACCAAGGCTTGCAGGACTCTATTACTTTTAGGATTAAAAGCATTGATAAATTCTTTCGCAGTAAAGCATTTTTATATTTTTCAATTATGAATCATCTGATCTCAAAAACTACTTTCGATATGCAAATTCAGGAAAGAGCTACTATGGCTGTATTTATGTTGATCTTTATGTTGAATTCGTTTGGTCAGGTGGAAGTGAAGCCTTCCCTTACTGCGGAACAGTTGCTTGAAAAGGCGAAAAAAGAGTACTTAAACAATCTGGAAGGGTCTGAAGAGTTGATCTGGTATGGCCGCAGGACTGCCTATCTGGGGCAATATGAAAAGGCCATCGAGATCTATAGCCAAGGGATAAAAGAGCACCCAAAGGATGCACGCATGTACCGGCATAGAGGGCACCGCTATATTTCTACAAGAAAATATGACCTGGCCATTGCAGATTTTGAGAAGGCAGCCACTTTGATTGAGGGTAAAGAAGATCAAGTAGAACCCGACGGTTTACCTAATGATCGTAATATTCCTCTTAGCACCTTACATGGGAATATCTGGTACCACCTTGGGCTGGCATATTACCTGAAGGATGATATGGAAAATGCTCTGAAGGCCTATAGTAATCGTACGGTGACGGAGCGATATGATGATAACCTGGTATCAGGTGGATATTGGTTGTATATGATCCTATCAAGAATGGGTAGATCGGAGGAAGCCAAAACCGCGATAGAGAAGGTGACAGAAGGCATGGATATCATTGAAAACACCAGCTACTATAAAATGTGTCTTTTTTTCAAAGGATTGATCAGCGAGGAAGAGCTGACTCCTAAGGATCCCAATTCCTCTGGGGACAATGTTTTTTTATATGGCTTGGGTAACTGGTACTTATTTGAGAAAAAGGACGAACAAAAGGCCAAGGGGCTTTATGAACAGCTTTTGAAGACAGGTAACAAGTATTCTTTCGCTTACCTGGCCGCAGAGTCCGACTGGAATCGGATTTGGGAGCGGAATAGTCATCGCGAGCTTGCGAAGCGATCTTACGGTTAGACTACTTTGTCGTTTTGTGCCTAGCTCTAGGCAATGACGTTTTGAGTAGTTTTATCTTCGACCAATGGCTCTTAAATCTCAGTTTCTATGAATGAAAACCCAATTGCGAAGTATGTAGGTGTGGCGGTTTATGCCATATTCATTGGTGCTCAAATAACCGAAGGGGTCTTGCTGGTTCCTTATTGGCAATCGCTCTCAGCTGAAAAGTTTTATGACTATTATGCGCAATTTGGACCGCTTATTGGCCGCTTCTATACCATACTAACCATCGCAGCTTCCCTTATTCCTGTATTTGTGGCTGCGAGATACATGGCTAAGAAAAATGATGGAGTGAAGCTCGCGCTCGTATCTGCAGTATTGGCGATACTGGTGATTGCTTGCTTTTATGTTTATTTCAAATCAGCTAATGGCGAATTCTATGCTCGGGCATTTGATGAAATGAGTCTCCAAAAGGAATTGGTAGTCTGGAGCTACTGGCATTGGGGGAGAATCGTATTAGAGATGGGCTCTTTGATGTTTTTGATGTTGGCCTTGGTGAAGGCACGGAAATCTTGAATTAAGTTTTGAAGTCTTCGCAGCTAAGCT
>CAZZHO010000194.1:1926-8144 GCA_964653795.1 uncultured Roseivirgaceae bacterium
GGTTTGCTGATCAATTGCAATGAGGAGGAGCCTCAGGTGCTGGTAGTAGATGCGTTTATGGAGCACTTTGAAGTGTTGTTCCAACGAGGCCAAATCAGCAGCTTACATGAAGTGGAGGTCCACCATAAAACTAAAGTGTACGACCATGTAGCCCACCGTTTTAGCTTTTATGAAGCTCGAACTGCTCCGGAGTTAGATCCATTTGCGGTAGGGATCAATACCTTACAATTTGTGAAAACAGCGGCTGGGTGGAAAATCAGCTCCATGGCCTGGAATGATGATAATCGTGGTGATGGGTTCTTCGATCGCACTATCGCGTGCCTGCAAAAGGAAGCCTGAGGTTATTTCAGGGCAATTGTAACTATTGCCTGTGCCAGTCGTCTTTCGAGTAATCACTAACCTTATGATTCGCAACCTCAAAAAATCGATTTGGGCACAGATTTTTGTTATTTACACCCGATATCTGATTGGGGGCACATTTGTGTTTGCCAGCCTCATCAAAATCAAAGGAATGCGCTTCACCTCAGAGAGTGGAGAGGACAACCCGATAGACAGTGCCTGGCATCTCTTTGAAACTCTGTATGCCTCCGGACTATACTGGCAATTTATTGGGGTCTGTCAGTTAATAGCTGGTTTGCTGCTGATGACCCAGCGCTATGCTAAACTTGGAGCAGTCGTTTTCTTTCCTATCATTCTGAATATTTTCGTCATCACCCTCTCGTATTATTTTGCCTATACGCCGGTGATCACAGGGCTACTACTGCTTGCGAACATCATGCTACTATTGTGGGATTGGGACCAGTTGAAGGTGTTACTGAATTTCCGGTCTGAATTAACATCAGCTCGAAGGATAGAGGACGATTGGGTCTGGTCACTTACTGGCTTACTCTTGTTTGCCTTCACTTTCGGGTACCGCCTACTGGTGGATCGATATGACCTTTTCTTATGGTTGATAATAAGCACCTCGATTGGCTTGATAGCCTTTTTTGTAGGTCTCTATCGGCACCGTCGCAGTGGAAGGTCTCAGCTCTAAGTTCTTTTACCTGTCCAAATTTACTTTTATTGGCAACCGCCCCTAACTTTGTCCTGCCCTGACATAGCAATATACAAATCTGAGAATGTAACCATAAATGGGTTTGTTTGGCGCGCTAGATCATGCCCATCTCGGGACCTTCGAATGCACCGACTGACTCATAATCCTTCTAATAAGAGGTTTGATATCTGCGTGTCAGGGTTTTTTGTTCCCCCTGCTCAGCCTAGCTCTTCTCAAGTTCTGCTACGATTTGTTCGGCATTTTCCATACTGTCCGTTTCATAGACAAGAAAGCCAAACTGTTCTGATTGGGCTGTCTTCTTCCAATGGTTTGCCCCCATCTTGGTGATAGCACTCTGTGGCATAATGTTGATCAGGCCTTTGAAGGTTGGTACGGCTTTATATCCTGGAAACAGTACCTCACCGAACCATTGCTGCACCTCCATCGGGGGAGTGCCCTTGGCATTGCTGATATCGATGATGATGATTTCCACTGACCCTTCTTGCACTACTTGCAGCTGTTTTTCACAGCTTTCATAAAGAGCTTCTTTGTTGGCGAGGTTATCCCAGATAACCTTAATCACTTTACCGTCAACGTAGGTTTTGACGATACCTTCTTTGCTATAAATGTCTTTCATGATTTTGTACCTCAGTTGTATGTTGAATATACGAAAAAACTTGTTTTTAGGTGATTCTCTAGAAAGTGGAGAGGGAGATTTTGACCGATAGAGGCCTGTATTTAGTGGCCTATAAGGTATTTTTTGGCGGTCTCTTCATCATCAAAAGGTCTCATGGACCCACCTAATAGACGATTGTATCCGGACAGCAAGACCTTCTTAGCGCCGGTAATCCCAACAATTGCTGCTTTCACAGGCACGTCCTTGAAGTCTTTGCCTAGTTGGCGAATGTAGGAGGTGAACCTTCTTGTAGCCGGGGTATCTGAAATATTGACCAATCTTAGATGAAAGTCAGGGCTTGACTCCAGGTATTGTCGGAGGGAAGCGGCCATCTGCAACATTTCGTCTTCGGATAATCCCCGATAGTCGACATAGATGATTTCTTCTCCTTCAAACTTGATCTTTTGAATCTGTGGCATGTAATGGCAGCGTGATAAAGATATTGCGCGAATCTAAAACCTTGAGAAATTGAAACATAGCCGGAGTGCTCCTAATTCATCAATCTGTAGACTCCTGACATCATGTGCCATATTGAAAGTGAGGTGTAATTGCTTAACTTCCAACGAGTTTTACGTTTTTGTCTAGTGTATAGAATAGAGAAAAAGCCTTACGGAATTAAGTTCACTTTCGATGGTTTTGTGCCGCCTGAAGAAATGAGTGAATACAAGAAAGAGTTTCGTCTTGTATTGGACCTGGTTCCGGCTCAATTTGGCATCCTCAGTGACTTAAGGAATATGAAGCCACTTCCGCCCGAAAGCCAAAAAATCTTAAGTGCTAATCCGGAATGGACAGCAGGAAGAATTACAAGATCAGCGACGATACTGAATAGTAGTTTGGTCAAGCTGCAATCTAAACGACTGGCGACAGAATGGAAGCAAGGAGATACCAAGCGATACATAGATGCCTCCAAGCATTCAAATTGGGAGGAGTTGGCCATTGCCTGGATTGAAAAAGGGGAAGAGATAGAATAAATCTATCCTTCTTTCTTGAGTGTTTCTATATCCGCTATGAGTTGCTGGATATCATTTTTTCTTAAGCCATTGTAAATGCCACGGATGTGCCTTTCCTTGTCAATAAGCAGGAAGTTTTCAGTATGAAGGAAGTCATCAAAGTCTTTCGTTAATCCCTGATCTTCTTCGGCAAAATATTGGTTTCGGCCAAGATCGTAAATCATGTCCCTGCCTCCGGTAAGCAGCCACCAGGTCTTACTATCGATCTCCTTGTCTTCGGCATATCTTTTCAGTACTGAAACCGAGTCGTATTCTGGTGTAACAGAATGGGAGATGAGCATCACTTCCTCATCATCTAAGTAAGCCTCTTGCAGGATACCCATATTGGCTGTCATTTTTGGACATATCCCTGGACAGACTGTGAAGAAAAAATCTGCTACATAAATTTTTCCATCCAGGTCGTCATTGGTGACAATATGACCTTCCTGATTAATCAGTTGGAATTTGGGAATTTCATGGAAGTCATTGGCCAACTCCGCTCCTGGCCGCAGCCAGAAAGGCGTAAAGGAAGCTTCCTGATAATAAGGAAGCTTGGTCACCCTACTGGTTTTTTCAGTTTTCTTTTCCTTGCTACAAGCAAAGCAGCATAGACTAATTATCAGAATATTGAACCACTTCATTTTCCAGTTCATAACAAAGCATTGATCTTTTCATTCCAAAAGTTCGCCCATTGCGGGCCTCATAGTTGGCGTATAGGTCGCCATTCTTTCGGAAGGCTTTTTGCAAACCTTCCTCTTTTCCCAAATTCAAGTTAAGAATTTGATACACTTCGCCTGTATCATACCACTTTAATTGAGTGCCATGTACTTTGCCAAGATGATAGTTCAGGCTTTTAGCAATAAAGTGGTGTTTTCCAGGGTACCAGCTTTTGACCTTACCATGCAGCTTGTTTTGATGGTAATACTCCAATCTTAGCAATTGGCCATCTGGAAACCAACTGTATGCTGAGTCTTGTTTTTTGCCGTTCAGCACACCAAACTTTTGCTTAAGCTGCCCGTTGGGGAATGTCTCTTCTACCATACCAGAATAAGGCTTGCCATTTTTCAGCCATTGGCTGGTTTGATTATCGTAAAAGAGTTCCTGTAGCTGTATCTCCAAAGAAGGAATCTCAAGCCTCTCGATCCTCTCCAGTACCACTTCACTAGATTCCACTTCTGGTTGAAAAGAACAAGCCATCAATGAAAAAATAAAGGATATGTAAAAAAATCGGTACATCCGCTCGCCGCTTATCGAAAGACTTGAGATCATCTCAACCAGCTAAAAAAATTCTTACATTATGGTGGATGGGGTACCTTGTAGGTCCACTCCAAACAGGATTACATAATCATCAAGGTAAAACTCATTGATGATGTGATAATGATAGAAAGGTTCATCGCTATGTTGGGTGGTACCAACATGTCCGCCGGATTCGTCTAAATCGTCAGGGTAGTCTCCGTCTGCATTATCTCTTCTGCCATAAAGCAGGAATCCATCCGCCATAATACCCACTAGTTGGTGGTCATCATGAGAGATCTGGCCTCCATTTTCATCAACATCTGATGATTCTATATGGTAGTGATACCCCGTAGGACCAACATGTCCGCCAGACCAATCAAAGCCGGAGGCTACACTGGCAGATAGCGCCACATTCATGCCTTCCTGATCATTGTAGATAGGAACGCCGGTGATGGAGATTCCGATGGCACCAAGGCCAGTTGCCGAAGAGCTGGCTGCAATTTCGGGACTGGCATCTACAGTGAGCGAATACGTCAGTTCTCGAATCGTACCGGGCGAGATTCCAGCCTCATCCGCCACTACGGGATCAATGTATAAATCCTCGTTCGTACTCCAATAAGGAGAGGTATGATTGGGAAGTCCATTACTGGTAATGGTGATCTCATCTCCGTCGAAAGAAACAGAAACGGCATCACTGTTAAAATCGTCAAATGCAGACGTAGGTGTACTTCCAGAATCGGTGACTTCTTCCATCTCTTCTTCCACCACCGTGTCATCGTCTGCTACTACATCGCTGCTGTCATCAGACCCGCAGGAGTAAAATGCCAGTGTACCCAGCATGTAAATTGTTAACAAATAAATCTTTTTCATTTTGATTGTTAGATTTTGCTTCGATTCGCAAGCCGCGAAGAAATGGTTGCGTCGATAACAAAAAATTTTCAGGTCAGCTGAAATGTCCAAACAAAAACAAGCATAAATCCATTTGATTGCTGAACCCTATCATTATGAAAACAGCTAAGATTCGAAATGTGCTCAAGGATATGATTGACGATGCCGACAATCGGCTTCTAAGGATATTGTACGTTACCGCAAAGGAATACAATAGAGAGGAGGCAGAATCGGATCAAATAAAGACTGAAAAAGGAAATCATACCTTGTATCGCCTTGTTTATACTTCATCGCGTGATGAGTCTTGTAGCGATGAAGATATAGAGCAGATCCTGGCCGCGTCCTCCCGAAACAATAGCGGGCAAGATGTCACTGGCCTATTGATACATACACCTAAACGGTTTCTTCAGGTACTGGAAGGCCCTTATGACGTGGTACAAAACCTTTATGAGAAAATAGAAAAAGACCCTAGACATGGAGGGTCAACCATGCGCTATTGTGAGCCAATCGAGTCTCGCGAATTTGAAGGTTGGCACATGGCAGGAAAGAAAATGGTGTCAGACGAAGTTGAATTTCTGACTGAACTGGGGGAAAATGAAAAGACGCTCTACCAGTCCTTCATGGATGGAGATATCAACAATTATTCGGATGATGGAATGCGAGTAATCAAATCATTTCTGATGGTCAGCTGAGGAATGAAAATAGAACTACAAAAAACCGAAGATGGGTCTCATACATTATTTAGGCCAGACTTGAATGAAACCTACCATTCTCACAAAGGGGCTATGGGAGAGTCTCTTCATGTATTTATCAAAGAAGGGCTTCAATACCTAGCTAACGCCCGTACCGCTGAACCACTCAAAATCTTTGAAGTAGGTTTTGGAACAGGTCTAAACGCCTGGTTGGCCTACGAGTTCGCAAATGAAAGTGAGCTGAAGGTTTCTTATTTGGGTCTCGAACCAATACCGGTGCCAAAAGAACTTTGGTCCATTTTGAACTACACAGAGAAATCGGAAACGTTTCATATGCTACATGCCACTGCCTGGAATGAGCCAGTCGAACTATCAGGCTACTATAATTTCACAAAAGTTGACCAGACGCTGGAGGACTATGAGTCTGATCGCGAATTCGATATCATCTTCATGGATGCATTTGCTCCAAGTAAGCAACCAGCAATTTGGAAGAAAGAAAATCTGGCTAAGTGCTTCTCCCTACTAACTGCAGGGGGTATATTGGTCACTTATTGTGCTCAGGGACAATTCAAAAGAGACCTCAAATCAGTTGGCTTCACGGTCGAGTCTTTGGAGGGAGCTCTTGGGAAAAAAGAGATGGTCAGGGCCAGTAAACCCTGATTTACTTACTCTGGTACTTCTCTTACATCCGACTCGTCGACAAG
>CAZZHO010000195.1:0-3078 GCA_964653795.1 uncultured Roseivirgaceae bacterium
AACAAGATTAATAAGCACCTGGCGCTTACGCTATCTATTTCTGTCGAGCATGACACCAGGCCGATCATACCAATTAAGAAGACTTATTACGCCATAACCAATGGAATAAAGGTTCATCTTTGAATTGAGATTTTGAATTTGGAAGTATGATTCGAGATGTGAAAGTCAGCGATGCGAAAGCCATTCTGGAGATTTACAGCTATTATGTAATCAATACCATCGTCTCCTTTGAGTTGGTGCCTCCCTCGCTTGGATACATGGAAGAGAAAATCGGAAGTTCCGAGTTTCCGTGGTTAGTTTATGAAGAGCAGGGCCAAGTGATCGGCTACTCGTATGCCACGAGCTGGAAAGCTCGAGAAGCGTACAAGAATTCGGTTGAGACCAGTGTCTACCTATCTAATGTGGCCAGAGGTCGAGGTATAGGGAAGAAGCTCTACGATGAGCTCTTATCCATTCTTAAGCAACAAGGGTATCATATGATCATAGGGGGTATTTCATTACCCAACGAAGCGAGCGTGAAGCTTCATGAAAGCCTCGGCTTCCAGTATGTCGGGGCCTTCAAAGAAGTGGGTCACAAGTTCGGAGAATGGGTGGATGTTGGGTATTGGCAGCTACACTTTGAGGAATAGCGAAGATATATTCCCATTAAGAGTGGAGCTAAACAAGCCTTTTGAAATTTGCTCACTGCTCTAAATTCCCTTTTTTTAGACACTTCAAATAGATTTTTATGCAATTAGGAATAGGATCGAGAGTAAGAAACGAGGAGTTTGGAGTAGGTATCGTGATACAGTCCTCTACCGAGCATTATGTGGTGAGCTTCGTGAATCATGGCGTGATGAACATCTCCAAAGAAGAGATGGAGGAGTCGCTCGAAGTGATTGAAAGTGTGGAAAGCCCTGAAGGGGCTATCACGCTGGAGATGGTGGAGCAAAGTATGCGAAATGTTGTAGGGCCTCTTTTGGATGAAGTGGACATCATGGAAATGGCTGAGAAGTGGGATGATGGCAAACTTATCCTGCAGCCTGGAGACCCGGAGCTCAAGCCCTATGAAATGCCGATAGATACCTTTTTCCATAAAATCGTGATGGTAAGAGATCGGCTAAGGGTCATGGAACAGCGGGTCAATAGTTCCAAACTTTCGGATGAAGAAAAAGTGAACCTACAGCAATACATCACAAAGATCTATGGTAGCCTTACCTCTTTCAATGTGCTCTTTGGGGATAGAGAGGCTGGTTTTAAAGGAAGTGGAAAGTAGTTGATCTCCTCTTTTTCTACGACAGGAACCATCGGGCAATCTAGACCTGCCTACCGTCAGGCAGGCGGGGGTGTGGGCAGAGCGTCGGCCTGTGAGGAACACCCGACTACCATCGGCTCGATAGGTAAACCTGTTGTCTCCTAAAGTCTCTAAGAAATTCTCTTCTAGAAGAAAAAGCCGAATCTTACCAGAAATGGATCTTCTTCATCGGTGAAACCTTTTTCAAAAGAGATCACAAACTGATTAAGCGGGGAAATGTAAACGCCTGCTCCTCTACTGACATGCCAGGTCTCCGAGTCCTCCCCATCAAACCATACTCTACCTATATCCTGATAGCCCAGCAATCCTACGTGACCTGGGAAGATATAAGTGGTAAAAGAGAACAGTCTTAACCTCAAATCCAGGTTGTGATAGAAGGCAGTTTGACCATGGAATCGTGTTCTTCTGAAGGCTCTCAAATTGGTCCATCCACCGAGGAAAGGAGCATTGAAAAACTCAAAATCATTTTCAAAGAGGTGCTCAACTCCCACTCTATTGGCAATAACCAGTCTTGCTGGGAATTTGACACTGAGAAACTGAGAGAGGCTTGCACTCAACCTTGTAAGGTCTTCGGAGCGGTCGTTAGTACCCCATAGTCTTTCGATATTGGTTCTGAAGAAAGTACCAGCTGTTGGCAACGCCGGATTGTCCCTTCCATCGAACTGAAAGCCAGAGCTAAGACCTACATAAACATGCTGATCGGCTACTTTGGCAACGTCCACACCGCTGTTGGCCTCAGCGAGGAATCGATCGTTCTCTTGTCTGGAAACCTCTGCCAGCCGATAGGTAGGAGCAATATTGAACTGGCTTTTGGCTCCAATAGGTCTATAAAAATTGGTGATGATAAAGCCCCGATCCGTCTGGACTCTATAATAATCAATGGCATCATCAAAGCCATTGTCAGTATCTCTGTCATATACGGATTCATTGCCGTAGCCGAAGAAGTTTGAAATAAAGAAGGGCTCCTGCTGTTCCACTTCAAGTGCCAATCCCCACTTGCCGATTACGTCGGTGAACTTTCCCGTATATCGGAAGTTGTAGGAGTCGATACCCAGAGCTCCGTTAACTAAGAGCATGTGCTGCGAACGAAAAGGCTTTTTTCTCCAGCCATAATCTGTGTAAAGGAACCCTGCTCCAAGATACAAGCCATTATCAGGGTTGAACTGGACATTGGCTAACGGGAAAGTCTTGTCATATACATAGGACTTCCGATCATGCAGGTTTACAGCCGGATCATCAGAAAGCTTGAGCTTTGTTTCCTGACCGGTCGTCACCTCTGTGTTGTCGATCTTGTCATATACAATGGTCTTTTTTCCACCGCTTTTGACAATTGACTTATCGATGATCACATCTTTCTTCTTGCCGCCAATGACCCTCACTTTCATGCCTTTTCGCACCTCTCCTTCTATCTCAAATACATCCTGTCCACCGAGACCGTAAAGTCGTATTTCTTTGGTTTCGTCGTGCAGGAAAGTCCTGTTGTACATTACCTGTTGGAGCTCTCCATCTTTGGATCTCTTGCGGACGGTCACCTCTGTTTGGTTGTCATCTATTCGTTTTACAGAAAAATGCTCATGCTTATCTGAGCCGACGATCTCTACTTCCTTTGAAAGAAATTCGTACAACTCACGGGCATAGGTTTCCATTCCATCTCTTCTCGCTTTCAGCACTCTTTCTATTCTGGGAGCAGTAATATCATAAGTCTCCCCTGGTAAGTTTTTAAGTGCGTTTGAGATGTCCTGGTCAGTTAGATTTTCCTGTATGTAGTCAATTTGTTCTTGCCA
>CAZZHO010000195.1:3178-8120 GCA_964653795.1 uncultured Roseivirgaceae bacterium
CCAACCCATC
This sequence comes from uncultured Roseivirgaceae bacterium, assembly GCA_964653795.1. Classification (GTDB taxonomy): domain Bacteria; phylum Bacteroidota; class Bacteroidia; order Cytophagales; family Cyclobacteriaceae; genus JAWPMT01. The sequence continues at coordinate 3,189 of CAZZHO010000195.1, forward strand.
GCCATTGGTCGTCATGACGATCCCAGTCGCCAATGACCATGTCGAATAGCCTACTCTTCAGTACAAATTTTTGATCAACCCAGTTGTCATTGTCATCATAGATCTCCCTATCCAACATGTCCAGTGTGCCTTTGACATCATCACCCTGCCCAAAATGGGGGTCAGAGGCGGCCTCATCGTTTGGTCTTTCTTCATAGAGGAAAAGCTGATTTTTGAAAGCGTACTGATATTCTCCGAACGCCGGATCTTCTGGCACATACACCAGGCTTGGATTGGCATGATAAACGCCAACAGCATCGGCCATAGGTGGAACGGCTACTGCAGCGTATGGGTGAGAGGAAGAGATTTGATCTTGTAAAAAGTCTGCTGCAAAAGTTTTCTTCAATGGTTTTGGCAGTAGCGCAGATGGATCCTTGTTGATAGATCGAAGTACATATTGCTTGCCATTATCCGCTTCCATCCTCAGAGAAGTAGTTTGTCTACCTCCTCCTTTTTTGAGGATTTCAAGTCCTCCACGTTCTGTCTTCACATCGAACACTGGTACTTCAATGGGCGTAGCCCAGGTTTTTCGGTAGTTTTCACCCAGCCACTTTTGTCCGCCTTTGCTGATCTCGTATTGAGAGCTGGCTGCAACTGTGATGGTCTGTCCTTCAAAATTGGGTCTGTTCTCCAGTGCTTGCTGATCGGTGATTACATCTTTTTGATAGAGGGTAGACTCGAATAGCAGCGATTCAGTATCACCACCCCAAAATTTTAAATTCACCTCTCCTGAAGGGTTATATTTTAGCTCTGCAAATCCTCTTTCTTTTTTGTAAAATTGGGTGCCTTTGCCTTCTACCACCCTTGATACTTTGCTACCAGAACCACTGACTATGTAGTGCGATTTCCCCCTTTGAATGTACTGTAGTGAATGCTCATGACCATTTGCCCATACCACGTCCTGGGCATTATTATCCAGTGCGTCTACGATATAGTTTCTGATGGCTTTGTACTTGGGATGAGGTATGTCCTGGATATTCCCAATCACTGCTCTTCCTACCCAATAAATGGTGCCTAATCCCGGAAGAGGAATGTACAAGTTGCGCATGCTCTTCGCCTCTGTAAGCGGGAAAAGGTTGGTCTTTAGGAAATTGTAACGTCCTCCATGAGGCCCGTAAGAGTAGAGAGGATGGTGGGCGGCGACAAGAATGTGTTTTTTGCTATTGCGTTTAAGAATGTCCTCTAAAGCAGCTATTGCTTCTAAGGTACCAGCTTGTTCACATCCATCACCGGTTCTGGGCTTGTCACCTTTATGTAGGAAGTACTGAAAGTCAAGGAGGATAAGTGTTGTCTCAGGTGTAAGGGAGATTTCTATTGGTCCCGGACAGCCACCTGAAGGCAAGAGCACATTTTCACCCACATATTGGGTGATATACTCATTCATATTTTTGATGTTTTCCCATCCGTAGCTTCTGCCTTGAGCCCAGTCGTGGTTACCTGGAATCATATAGCTCTTCCCTTTGAAGTTCTTCATCAAATCCAGTGAGGCATTGAGCTTCTTTTCCATTTCCATTCGGTCGGGATGCTCTTCATCCGGAAGACCTTTTGGGTATAGGTTATCTCCCAGGAAAATCAAAACGTCATTCTCTGAAGCGGTTTCCAGTTTCGATTCAAGAAACTTCAGGTTTTGATCAAGAGGAAACTTTGGCTCTCCGGCATCTCCAATAAGGAAAACGGAAAAGTCCTGAGACTGCAGGGAAAGGGAGTATAGTAGAGCTAATAGAAAAACGCATTTCTTCATAAGAACTTGATTCGTTTATCGAGTCTTCATTTTAAACCTGAGGATATAACCTCTGTCACCCTCACCTTCGCTGCTAATGTATAAGTCACCATTCGGAGCAAAGCAGATGCCTTCAGGCTGATTCAATACTCTTGGTGCAATAGGGTATGAGTGTAAGATCTCACCCTCTCTATCCACCACCAAAAGCAATTTACCCACTGAAGCTAACAGATAAAATACCTTTTGAATAGGATGGTAAGCAATACCAGAAGGTTCAAATTTGATTTTGTCCTTATCATACTTGATCCCTTTTTCCTTTTCCCAGAAGTCGTCTATGTCCTTCTGGGTGATATTAAATCGCTCTTTTTTCTTCAGGTCTTTTTCCTTTATATCCCATTCATAAATGGCCTTTCCCCTTGTTTCATTTTTATCTGTACTGGGGTCTTCCTTGCAAGCAATTAGGAGCCTCCCTTTCTCCGGATCATAACCTAGCCCTTCGGTATCATTTTTTCTGGTTAGTTCATTTTCCATCTTGTCAGCGACAACTTCTTTGTCTTGTGTATATGGGAAATAATAGATGTCACCGTCACTCTCTAGTACATACAGTTTACCATCGACGTATTCCACTCCTTCAAAGTCACCAGGTGTCCAGAATTTGATGGAATGTACGATTTCCCTTTTCTTCAGGTCATAGAAATAGGTTCGTCCACCTTCATCCTCCACGCAGGCCAAAAGATCCTCTTTGACCCAGGTTAACCCTGAAACCTCTGCCAGGACATAGGGTAGGAAGTGCTTTTCATCAGGTTTTTTAAGGTCGTAGTAATACTTAGCAGAACCATTTACCAGGAATAAGCTATCCGCTTTTTGACCAAAAGCTGGTCTGCTATCGCAACTTGTGAGAAACTGCAAGCAAATGTGTCCTATGAATGCAATGGATAGCAATCTGGAAAATTTAAGTTCTATGAATACGTTTTTTGGCAACACTGAAAATTAAAGACGCTAAGCCGCAAAGTTGCTATTATTGTAAATATACCTGCTTTAGGGGCCATGTTGCTATGAGCGAACCTTCAGAAATTGTACTAAAGGCATCGGCTTACGCCAAAAACATCCTAACAGAAGAGCTACCTTCTGAAATGGAATACCATTCTTTGGACCATACTGAGTTTGTAGTGAAGGCTGCCAAGGAAATAGGCCTCAATAGTGGCTTGTCCTACGAAGAGATGGAAATTCTGTGCTTAGCTGCCTGGTTTCATGATCTGGGATATAGAGAGGATGCTAAAAACCATGAAGAAATAAGCGCCCAAATGGCGCTCTCGTTCCTTGCGGATGAAAAGTACGAGGTAGAAAAAGCTGCTCAGGTTTCAGGATGTATCCTTGCCACCAAAATGCCCCAATCTCCATGCAACATGATGGAGATGGCCCTTTGTGATGCAGACCTGCTTCACTTGGCGGATCCTCAATATTTCAAGAAAGCGGATTTGTTGCATTCCGAGATCCAAAACCTCCGAGGAGAACAGATTAAGGAAGAAGAGTGGATGAAGATGAATAAGAAATTCATCGAGGGGCATTCATTCTTCACTGATTATGCGAAGGAGAACTATAGACCGGCGAAAGATAAAAATCTCAAAAAGGTTAAGAAGAAATTGAAAACAATCAAGGCCGATCAAAAGATCGAAAAACTTCAAGAGCAAGTTGAAAAGTTTAAGAACCAGGCCAAGGAAGCCAAGGAGCTGAAGCCTACCAGGGGAATTGAGACAATGTTTCGACTCACCTCGAAAAATCACCTGGAGTTGAGCTCCATAGCAGACAACAAGGCTAACATCATGATTTCCATCAATACTTTGATATTGTCCATCATGATCTCAGTGCTGTTCAGGAAGCTCGAAGAATACCCACATATGGTCGTTCCTAGTATCATTCTGACGCTCGTCTGCCTTGCTACTATTGTGATTGGTATTCTAGCTACAAGACCCAATGTCAGCAAGGGAAAATTCACTCGGGATAATATTCGTAACAAAGAAACAAACCTCCTCTTCTTCGGAAACTTTCATAGCATGAACCTCAAAGACTATGAGTGGGCTATGAAGGAGATGTTGGGAGATGCAGATTACTTATACAGCAGCCTGATTCGAGATATATACTTCCTAGGTGCGGTTTTGGGTAAGAAGTATCGTATGCTCAGGTTGGCCTACAATGTTTTCATGTTTGGTTTCGTAGTATCCGTGATTTCCTTCGTCATTGCGGAGCTCTTCTTCAAAGCCCCTTATCCTTATTAGGAATGCCAAGATTTTAAAAGCTCGTAGCTATCTGCTTGCGCGTTCACCTGGGGCTCACCAACTTCTATTGCATTGTTTTCCAGAGTAGGACTTAGCTGCACAGCATTGGAATTGTCGTTTACATGTAGGTTCAATATTTCAATTGCTCGTTCTTTGACGGTCTCATCTACCAAAGGGAAACATACTTCGACTCGGTGATGTAGATTTCTAGTCATCCAATCGGAGGAGCCGAAATATACCTTCGGCTGACCTTCGTTTTCAAAGTAGAAAATACGGGCGTGTTCCAGGTATCTGTCCACCACTCTTATCACTTCTATTCCGGCTGTTTCTGGCACGAGGCAGCATATGCTCCTCGCCAATACCTTTACCTCTACACCAGCCTCAGCGGCTGCATAGAGCTTACTGATCATTTCCTTTTCTTCAAGGTTGTTCACCTTCACAATGATCTTAGCTTGCTTACCTGCTTGCGCATTTTTGATCTCTGTGTCTATCAAGGATCTGAAACCATCCAGTGCATTGAACTGGGATACTAGAAGATGGTTAAACGCTCCTGGTTCTTTTCTCTTATGAAGGAACTTGAAAACCTTGAGAAGCTCGGAAGTCATACCCTCATGGCAACTAAACAGACCGAAATCTGAATAGATTTTGGCAGTCTTTTCATTGAGGTTTCCTGTCCCAAAGAAGCCGTAGCTGATTTTCTTTTTTCTTACCAAAGCCACCTTAGCATGGACCTTTAATCCTGGAATACTGTAAATAATTTTGATTCCAGCATTTTCCATTCTGGAAGCCCAGATCAGGTTATTTTCCTCATCAAAGCGGGCCTTTAATTCCACGAATACCACCACCTTTTTGCCATTGTTAGCAGCACTAATTAGTGCTTCACCAATTACCGAGGAG
>CAZZHO010000196.1:0-8094 GCA_964653795.1 uncultured Roseivirgaceae bacterium
ACAACAATTATTATTTGTCCTACCTCTAAACCTACATTAAAGGCAAATAATGGCAACAAAATAGAATCCTCCGCCCCAAGCAAGCTCCTGAGGTAATTAGAAAAACCCATTCCATGGATAAGGCCAAAGACTCCTGCATATACCGAATTGATGGCCACTTTTCCTGTCGGCTCCTTTAAAAACAAGTTAGAGATACTAGTGAACAGAATAGTCACCGGAATTAAAAATTCGATTAGACCTGAATTCACCGAAATGATATTCAAAGTGGCCAAAGCCAGAGTTAAAGAATGGCCTATGGTGAAGGCTGTAACCATCGTTAATACTGCTTTCCAGTTTTTTGCCTGGTACAAGCAGCTCAAGGCAATGACGAAAAGAATATGATCATAGCCATTGATATCGAGTATATGATCAAGGCCCAGACCATAGTACAATGAAAATTCAGACATTTTCGTTTGAGTTTATTAGCACAAATTTGTGTCGGTAATCTTAAAAAGAAGAAATGTTATCAATAGCAATCTCTCTTTACGCGTGGATATTTTCTGCTCTTCACCCATTTCACATTAGTGTCACTGAAATTCTCTATCGCCCAAATGAAAAAACCATCCAGGTAAGCGTAAGGATTTTCCTTGATGATCTGGAGCTTGGCCTTAGAGCCGAGACTGGCGACAACAAGCTAGACATCAAAGACTCCCCACAAAGTGAGCTCAATACTCACATCGGTAATTATGTAAAAAGCCGCCTTAAGTTGAAAACCAAGAAACCTCTGGAGCTTGGCTATTTAGGGTTTGAATATGAGGATGATGCGTTATGGTGCTACTTCGAAACAGAAAAAGTGAAGAAGTTTGAAGTGATAGAGATTGAAAATAAGATTTTGATCGATGCCTTCAACGACCAGGAAAACCTGGTGCATTTCCGCACGGAAGGTAAAGTCAAAAGCGTGAGACTGTCTACTAACGAGTACGCTACCTCAATCAACCGGCTCGAAATTTAAATTCCTGATCTACATGCCAGTTACCATCTCCATGTCTTAAGAGCGAAAGGGAGTTTACTATGTAGGTCGCTTCAAAGGGCTTCTCTTGATAATATTCACGCGCTTTATAAAAATCAGGTTTTTTCAGGTCCCGGAAACCAATGGTCACATGAGGGCGGAAGCCTTTATTTTGATAGGTGCTGTTCATAATTCCCATTTCTCTTCGGATATCATTTGATAGGCTTTCCTGCAGAGATCGCAATTCTTCTTTTTCCTCTACATCAATAAAGACCACTCGCGGTTCAAAAAAATCAAAGCCAGCAAGCTCAAGCGAAAATGAATGCTGCATTTCGCTGAAAGCGACCAAAAAGTCCTTTAGCGCTGGTTCCTTCTTTGGTTTCAGCTTAAAAGGCATTTGAAGTGTAATATGGGCTGGTGAGTTAAGGGCATGCTGGGAGCCGAACTTTTCGGCGACTTCTAGTTTTAGGGCCTCCACCTCTTTCCGAAGATCATCCGGAAGTACCAGCGCTACAAAAAACAATGAATCCAAGGTATTGATTATTGTATATTGTCATCTAAAATAAACCGACCTATGAAGAAACTCTCCCTCCTCACGGTAATCCTTTTCATATGCCTCACAGGCTTTTCTCAAAAGAAAAAGAATAGTAACCAAGCACAAGCCGATCCAATACAGGCTTTTGCCCAAGGACAAGAATTGAAATCCGGTTTCATGGATTTCTATTACGACAAAGCTGCAGGTAAGGTCTTTCTGAAAATTGACGAGTTCAGCAAAGAGATTCTCTATGTCAATTCTTTGGCGGCAGGTGTTGGCTCCAATGACATTGGCTTGGATAGAGGTCAATTGGGAGCAGAGAGAGTCGTTAAGTTCGAGCGATATGGCCCCAAAGTCCTGCTGCTTCAGCCCAACCAAGATTACCGAGCTGTCAGTGACAATGCTGATGAAGTACAATCGGTACAAGAGGCTTTCGCTTCTTCCGTTTTGGGTGGTTTCAATATTGCAGCTGAAAGTGGCAATACCGTCATTATTGATATCACCAAGTTTCTGTTGAGAGACTCACATGGCATTAAGCAAAGATTGAAAAATACGAAGCAGGGTAATTACGGGATAGATAGTAATAGGTCTGCTATTTATCCTAAAGGATGCTTCAACTTTCCAAAGAATACTGAGTTGGAAGCCATACTTACCTTCCAGGGAGAAGCTCAAGGCAACTGGGTAAGATCGGTCACACCTACACCCAACGCGGTTACTGTCAGAACCCACCATTCTTTTATAGAGCTGCCAGATGATGATTATGAACCTCGCGCATTCGATCCAAGATCAGGTTACATCCATATTTCCTATCAGGATTATGCTACTCCGATTGAGGAGCCACTCGTTAAAAGGTTTATCGCCAGACACAGATTAAAGAAGAAAAATCCTGGTGCGGCTAAAAGCGAAGCAGTAGAGCCTATTGTGTATTATCTGGACAGAGGCGCTCCGGAGCCCATTAAGTCTGCTCTGATGGAGGGTGCCGCCTGGTGGAATCAGGCTTTTGAAGCTGCTGGATATGAAAATGCCTTCCAAATCAAAGTGTTACCAGAAGGTGCACATCCACTAGATGTCCGGTACAATGTCATTCAGTGGGTTCATCGCAGCACCCGAGGTTGGTCTTATGGCGCTTCGGTAGTTGACCCTCGAACAGGAGAGATTATCAAAGGCCATGTAAGTCTGGGTTCACTGCGTGTTCGACAAGATTTCTTGATCGCTGAGGGGTTGTTGCAGCCATATGATGGGTCCGGAAATGTTCCAAATGATATGACTGAAATGGCGTTGGCCCGCCTCAGGCAACTATCGGCGCATGAAGTTGGACATACCATCGGGCTCGTTCACAACTTCGCCGCTTCTTATAACAATAGGGCTTCCGTAATGGATTATCCACATCCGTATGTGAAAATGGATGATGCAGGAAACATTGACTTAAGCGAGGCTTATGATGTTGGGATTGGAGAATGGGACAAAATCGCTATCACTTTCGGTTATGGAGAATTCGCCAATTATGATGATGCTTTATCCATATTGGAAAAAGCGAATCAGGATGGATATCTCCATATCTCGGATCGAGACGCAAGACCCGTCAGCGGAGTTCACCCAAGAGGCCACCTATGGGACAATGGCGAAAGCGCTTCAGAGGAGCTGAATCGAATGATGAATATTAGACGAAAGCTGCTGGATAAGTTCTCAGAGAAAAGTATTCAAGCAGGTAAGCCTATGTCGAGCATAGAAGAAGTACTGGTACCTATTTATCTATTCCATCGATATCAGGTAGATGCCACATCGAAAATAGTGGGAGGTATCAATTACAGCTATGCCATGAAAGGAGATGGACAGGTCGTAACTGAAATGATTGATCCGGAAGAGCAAAAAGCAGCAGTAGATGCATTGTTGAATACTTTGGATCCCGCGGCACTCGAATTATCTCCTGAATTGTTGGCCAAGATTCCTCCGAAGGCGCATGGTTTCGGTAGAAGTCGTGAAACGTTTGTTTCCAATGCTGGTCCCGCATTTGATTACTTCGCCGCCGCCAAGACTGCCGCTTCTGTTCCGTTATTTTATTTACTCAACACTGCGCGAGCCAATCGATTGGTGATGTACAATTCAATTGAAGCGAGTCAGCCAGGGTTGGGTTGGGTACTTAATAGACTAGTAGAAAAGACATGGGGCAGCCCGTCTACTGATGCTGGAAAGAGAGAACTGCAGAAGATTGTTCAAATGCGTGTTTTAGAAGAGCTACAAAGGCTAAGCAGTGACCCGGCAGCTTATCCCGGGACTCAAGCGTTGGCACTAAAAGCCATTAATGACATTCGATCCAAACATGCGAACAGCCGAAATGAGTATTCTCAGTTAGTGGTGACCCGAATCGATGACTTTCTGGATAACCCGAAAGAATTCAAAGCTGAGAAACTTATCAAAGCTCCTGACGGATCGCCTATCGGAAGCTGGCAAGAACTCGGGTGTTCAGGTCACTTGCATTAAAAGAAGGACGCCCCATCACACAGGGCTTCTTGGTAGACCTGCGCTAAGCGGGCCTACCGCCGCTGCACTAAGGTGCAGGTGGAGGGAGCGCTTCAAAAGCTGAAATCCCCTTTCTTCAAAGGATGCTATGGGGATTGCGTCAAACTATACTCAGAATGATCGCTGCAACGATAATTTCATTCATACGTCATGCTGACGTAAGGAAGCATCTTTATTTGCCAGAGCCTCCGCTTGTTCTTTGTTTAAGAATACATGACTAGGATTTTTACCTTGTGGCGTCTTCGGCCCAGAAGTATTCGACAGCAGAAGCTAGTAGTTTTATTGATGACTCCAACAAAAGCATAAACTATCATTTTGGCCAGAGCAGGAGAAAATACTGGCCATATTTCTGGAGCTTTTGCTCTTCTAGTCCACTCTTAATAAACTTACTCATCCATCTTTTTATCGCAAAATGCCAATAAATCCAACTTAGGATAAAACCAATTGCTCCTCCTATCAGCATACTAAAGCCCATATTGAAAGACATCAAGGCGCAAAAAATCATAAATACACTTATTGGAATATTTATCAAAAACCAACCAACAAGTATAGCTGAGAAGATAGATGGTTTTTTCATTTAAATACTGGGACGATGTTCCTTTAGTATTGATTTAAACCTCCCCCTTATGTTGATCTTTCAGCAGGTCGTTGACCGTTTTTACTGGATTGAAGGTAATGATGGGCACTTCCACGAAAATCGTATTCCAAAAAGCCATGCTGCCATTCCACAAGCCGGGTAGTTCCTGAGCCTTTAAGGTCTTACCATCTTTTGATTTCTCTGTGGCAAAGCCAGCATCCGGATCTCGATAATCCATAAGGTTGTATTTCTCGCCTTTATGGTTTTTCACGCTACATACCACATCCACTGGGTTGAAGTGTGTTGATTGCTTAAGAATACTATCTTGATTGGTGTCATTGAGATCAATTTGCGCTGTTTCCACAATCTGAAGGCTCCTCGACCCACTTGACCCCTCAACCCAAAAAGGGCCACCACCTGGATCTCCTTGATTCCTTACCATGCCACAAACCCTAATCGGTCTGTCCAATACTTTGAGTAAGTCCTCTTTCGAAGCATCCCCATCCTGTTCATAACCCAGTGATTCTTTGGCAAAAGCTCGAATATCATCAGCTGAGTGACTCCTTGGATCATTGAGAATGGCATCAATTTTTTCTTTTAACTCAAGCAGCAAGCCACCTATCACCTCCTTATAAAGGATGGTTTCTTCCTTCAGTCTGTCTGGAACCACATTGTCGATGTTCTTCAAAAAGATGACATCAGCATCTATTTCATTCAGGTTTTGCAGCAGCGCGCCATGACCAGCAGGCCTAAAAAGCAACGAATTATCCCCATTTCGAAAAGGGGTATTGTCCAAATTGACTGCAATCGTATCTGTACCAGGGTTTTGTACACTGTAGGAAATCTTCAATTTACAGTCGTACTTGCTTTCATAAGCTTGACGAATAGAGTCCACGTGACTTGTGAAGGGCTCCATATGTTCCGGAGAAACAGTGAAATGAATAGAAACAGAACCATCATCTTTTTTAGCATATTGGCACCCTTCTATGATGTGTTCTTCCACAGGCGTTTTGCTCTTCCCATTTTCTACATGAAATTTCAATAGCCCTTTTGGGAGTTTCCCATAGTTCAAGCCGGGGGTCAGCAGCACCTTGGACACGATCTCCTTGTACTCGCGTTTTAAGTGGCTTTCGCTCAAGGATTTTCCTTCACCATCAAAAACATTGGCCAAATCTTCATGGAAGGCAAAGTCTTCAAGGTGTTTTAAAAACTCAAAAACAGATCCTTTTCCAGTATTGGCGGTTAGTTTCTCATAATCAGCCTCAGATCCGGTGTATTCCTCTACAAATGCGAAGAGTGTTTTGAACATTCTACTCGCTGCACCCGATGCCGGCACAAACTTTACAATATCCAGCTTTGACTTCTGATCGCTGTATGCAGCTTTCAATGCTTGCAGTTTATCTCCTTCAAGTTGGAGGATACCATCTCCGATGGTGGCCGGCCTGGCCAGTTTAGTAGGTGGAAAGCCTTTTTTGAAATAGGCTATTTGGCCTTCGATGACTTCAGGAGTTAGTCCGTGGTTGTCTATTTGTTGGTGATCCTCTTGGGTGAACATGATGGTATCTTGGTTTCGATGAAAAAGATACATTGGCCAACCCAAAAATCAAATCCTAGGGTATAATTAGAATTGATAGGTGAAAAACATTTTACATTTACTGTATCATCACCTATTAAATCGACTTGTATCATGTCTCAAGATATTTTTAACATCGCACCGGTCTTCTACGGAATGGCCTTGATTCCCAAAGATTCATGGAAAGATTATGGCTGTGCCCTGCTCATTATTGCAGGTGCTGATGGGGAGGTTTCTGACCCGGAGCTGGAATGGCTGACCATTAGCTTGTCCAAGGCACTAGATGTAGACGAAAGTACCGTAGCGCTTTGGGAGGAGTATGATTTTGAGGAAGAGGATTTATATGAGGTATTCGGAAGGATCGATTCCAGGTCCGTCGCCAGTTTTAGTAAGCTTCTTATCTATGACGCTATTAGAATGAGCTATGCTGACGATGACTATGCTGATGACGAAAGAGAGAGAGTGGGAGAAGCTGCTAGTATGTTAAAACTTGAAAAGGAGGCTGTACTGGCAATTGAGGCATTGGTCGAGCATGAGCGCGCCACTGATAAATTAAGGGCCGTAATCCTTTAGACAAACTGATGAAAAAATCCGCCATCTACTGCTTGCTGACTTTTCTGGCGTTCTCCTCTTTGAAGGCCCAGGAAATCGAGTGGTTGACGTTGGCCGAAAGTCAGGAAAAAATGAAAGAGGAGCCCAAAAAGCTTTTTATCGATATAGTAGCTGACTGGTGCAAGTGGTGTAAGGTGATGGAAAAAAATACTTTCAGCGATCCAGCGGTGATCGAGTACGTCGCTGAAAACTATTATGCAGTAAAGCTTGAATACGAAGACCTTTCAGAGGTGAAATTTGGAGGCAAGAGCTGGACAGCCAAGGAATTAGCTAAATCATGGAGTGTTCAGGATCTGCCAACTATCGTCTTCTGGGACGAAGGTTTCTCTAACAAAAACCTGAGTCGAGGGTACCTTGATGCCGAGCAATTTCTTGAGTCCCTCCAATTATTCGCTGAGTTTTAGTTTAAAGACTAGCCATAAAGTTCTTCCAATACTGCGGCCAGGCGGATTCCTGCTTGTAGCAACCTTTGGTTCAAAGCGTCGATATTGTCGTAGTTATATCTCCAGCTTAGCTTCTTGTTCTCAGGAATGTCATAAACCTGAGCCCTTAAATCATACGACTCTTTCACCCAAACATCGATACCATCACTGGCCCAGGTCTTTTTTTGCTGAGTACTTGGATGGTTGATCCAGTCCGTATACTCAGTGTAGCTATATTTCTGTTGGTCGATCAAACCACTGTCCCAAACCCTATGAAGGTTTGAATTTTGATAAAAGAACTCCAGCTTGATATCGTTCCCACCTCTATCTTTTCCATTTCCTACATGTAGTGGTTGGTGGATATCGCCTATTAGATGAATCAAGCATTTCAGCGCAAACGCTTCATCAAACTCTTTGAAATTTTTGCTTTTTAATTCTGCTATGAATCTTTCTATTCCAGCAACTGCATCGCCTTCTTCAGGAGCACCGACTTCCCGATAAATTTTCCCATCGGGAACGGTACAATAGTGAAAAGGTGAATAATGGTCGTACTTTCTATCGGATTTAATGAAATCCATGTAAGTACTTACTTCGGCAATAGACTCGGTACCCAATACCAAAGAGATGTTTTTCAATGCCTTTTTCGATAGATGCTGCTCGGCGATAAGTCCAACTACCCTGTGGCCAGTTGGCCCCCAAGAAAAGGAAACCGTAGAAATTAACAATAGGAGCGTGAAGGCTAAAATTCTCATAACGTCAAAAGTAGAAGGGCTTCTCGGAAGATAGCAGGAATAGAGAAGAAGAATTTGTTAAAAAAATAAGGGCATGTTCCTGGGAGGAATCATGCCCTAAATCACCAACCTAACC
>CAZZHO010000197.1:0-8039 GCA_964653795.1 uncultured Roseivirgaceae bacterium
TCATCTTTAATGATGAAATAGATTTCTATTGGAGTAGGAGTCGAATTCTTGAAAAACTCAATTCGCTCCCTGCTAATCTCCTACCCGAAAGTGTCCAGCCCACTTTAGGACCAGATGCAACTGCACTGGGCCAAATCTACTGGTATACCCTGGAGGGGAGGGACTCTGCCGGAAACCCTACCGGTGGCTGGAATCCACAGGAACTGAGGAGTATTCAGGATTTTTATGTTCGTTATGGTCTCTCCTCGGCAGAAGGTGTCTCGGAGGTCGCTTCCATTGGAGGATTCGTTCAAGAGTACCAGGTGGATGTTGATCCAGACGCCATGAAAACCTATGGAATTAGCCTCGATCAGGTGATGCGGGCTATTCGGGGAAGTAATCTGGATATAGGCGCTCAGACAATAGAAATTAATCTGGCAGAATACTTTGTCCGAGGCTTGGGCTACGTCAAGCAGATTGAAGACATCGAAAAAAGTGTCGTAAAAACCACGAATAATGTTCCTATCCACATCGGAGACATAGCCAATGTCCACCTAGGTCCAGCCACGCGTAGAGGGGTTCTGGATAAATCAGGAGCAGAAGCTGTAGGAGGTGTAGTGGTAGCTCGATATGGAGCCAATCCGTTAGAGGTCATTGGGAATGTAAAGACTCAGATAGCTGAAATTGAACCCGGGCTTCCCTCAAAGACGCTCGCAGATGGAACCATCTCAAAAGTTAGCATCATTCCATTTTATGATCGTACAGAGCTTATCAAGGAAACCATAGGCACCTTGGAGGAAGCCCTCAGCCTGGAAATTTTGATCACCATCATTGTGGTGATCCTGATGCTGCTGAACCTAAAATCAACCCTTCTGGTGAGTAGTGTTCTTCCTGTGGCAGTACTTATGTGCTTCATTGCCATGCGCTATCTAGGGGTAGATGCGAATATTGTGGCTCTTTCTGGAATTGCCATTGCCATTGGAACCATGGTGGATATGGGGATTGTGATGGCTGAAAGTATGGTAAAGAGAATGGAGGAGGCTCCAGAGGGTGAAAACTTACTTGAGACCATCTATCAAGCGACAGTTGAAGTAGCTTCAGCCATCATTACGGCAGTAGCTACTACGGTTATCAGCTTCCTACCTGTTTTCACGATGGAAGCCGCAGAAGGAAAACTATTCAAGCCGCTGGCCTACACTAAAACCTTTGCATTGGTAGCCTCGATTATCGTAGCAATCACCATCATTCCCCCGCTTGCCCATTCTCTATTTTCGATTCGAATTAACCGTAACAGCTTTCGTTATCTGCTAAATGTTGGGCTAACGGTTGCAGGGATTGTATTGTTATTCTTTCATCCACTAGCGTGGCTTCTGAGTATACTGGGCATGTTATCCCTTATCCAACTTTGGATCAAGGACAGGCGTGCCAGGTGGGAGCCTACCTTCATGTGGATACAACCCATCGTCTATGCGCTTATTGTAGGATTCTTTCTCACCAAGGTCTGGATGCCATTAGGGGTTAACCAGTCTCTTTTTACGAATTATCTATTTGTCAGTAGCATTATTGGCTTATTGATAGGCTCCTTCTACGTAGTAATTCACTTCTACGAATCGATCTTACGGCTATTACTCCAGTTCAAATTTGTCTTTCTACTTATAGTAGGTCTACTGATCTACCAGGGATATAGGGTCTTTGAACAAACCGGAGAAGAGTTCATGCCAGCTCTTGATGAAGGGTCTTTCCTGCTCATGCCTACAGCCATGCCTCATGCTGGCATGCAGGGAAATGTCAAAAACCTCCGATTATTAGATATGGCTGTTACGGCCATTCCAGAAGTAGAAACTGTTGTGGGGAAGGCAGGACGGGTAGAGAGTGCTCTGGACCCCGCTCCTATGTCTATGTATGAAAATGTGATTTTGTATAGGTCTGAATACAAAACAGATGAGGATGGCCATCGACTCAGATTTGCCTATGATCCAGATGATGGAACGTATGTACGCGATGAAAAAGGAGATCTTATCCCTGATCCAGCCGGGAGGTATTTCCGACAATGGCGTGATCATATTCAGAGTCCAGATGATATTTGGGAAGAAATTGTCAGGGTAACCCGATTACCTGGAGTTACCTCTGCGCCCAAATTACAGCCCATAGAAACTCGTCTGGTTATGCTCCAGACAGGCATGCGTGCTCCGATGGGAATTAAGGTCAGGGGGGCAGATCTCGGCACAATTGAGGCATTTGGTTTAGAGCTTGAGCGTTTTCTAAAGGAAGTAGAAGGCGTCAAGGACGCAGCTGTTTTTGCAGACCGTATCGTAGGGAAACCATACTTGCTACTGGATATAGATCGTGATGCAATCAGTCGTCATGGCTTAAGCATTGAAGATGTCCAGCGTCATATTCAAGCAGCCATTGGGGGAATGACGATGACGACGACTGTAGAAGGTCGAGAACGGTATGCTATTAGAATCCGATACCCTAGGGAATTAAGAGATGACCCGGATGTCCTTAGGCGTGTTTTGCTTCCCTCTTCTAGTAGAGGTCAAATTCCCCTCGGAGAACTGGTAAAAGTAGCTTACGAACAGGGGCCTCAATCCATCAAGAGTGAGGATGGATTTTTGATTGGCTATGTGTTATTCGATCGGGAAGATGGCTACTCAGAAGTAGAGGTCGTCAATCAGGCCCAAGCCTTTCTTGAATCGCACATACAAGATGGGACGTTACGTGTGCCCCCAGGTATTAGCTACAGGTTTGCAGGAAATTACGAACAGCAGGTACGCGCAAGTAAAAGATTAGCAGTAGTACTCCCTATTGCATTAGGACTCATCTTCCTGATCCTCTATTTCCAGTTTCGATCTGCCACCATTTCATTGATGGTTTTCACAGGGGTCTTCATTGCCTTTTCAGGGGGATTTATCATGATAGGCCTTTACGATCAACCCTGGTTCCTCGATTTTACCCTGTTGGGCACGAATATGAGGGATCTGTTCCAGGTAGAAACCATTAACCTGAGTGTAGCAGTATGGGTTGGTTTTCTGGCCTTATTTGGGATAGCGACAGATGATGGTGTCTTGGTAGCTACGTTCTTGAAGGACAGTTTTCGCGAATCTAAACCTCAAAACATACAGGAGATTCGAGATGCAGTTATTGCAGGTGGCTTACGTAGGGTACGCCCTGCCATGATGACAACTGCAACAACTATTCTAGCCTTGTTACCCATTCTTACTTCTACGGGTAGAGGAGCTGATATTATGTTGCCGATGGCCATCCCCTCTTTCGGTGGAATGGTTTTGCAAACCCTGACCATGTTCACCGTTCCAGTCCTCTATTCTTTATGGCAGGAATGGCGATTCACCCTTACACAACGATCAACTTCATGAAGCAGCTAGGTAAATATATATTGTTAATAATAAGCTTGGTGGGAATATCCACTGGAGAGCGAGTATGGGCACAGACACCTGATTCTTTATTACAGATTGCTGTTGCAAATAACCAGGAACTACAGGCACTCAGGCTATCATATCAAGCGGCTTTAGAAAAGGCTCCCCAGGTCAGTCAACTCCCTAATCCTGAAGTTGGATTTGGAGCTTTTATTCTACCTGTTGAAACCAGGTTGGGACCACAGCGGGCCAGACTTAGCCTCACCCAGATGTTTCCCTGGTTCGGCACCCTTCAAGCTCAGGAAGATTGGGCGATTGCTGAAGCCAGGGCTACCTTCGAGCGGATTGCTGCCTATGAGTTGGAGTTAAAGTATCGCATTGATAATGCATATCTCGTCTTATATGAGCTTTCAGCTTCCCAACGCATCCTTCAAGAAAATGTCATACTTCTTCAGACCTTGAAGGATCTGGCTGAAACAAAGGTAGCATCTGGGAGAGCTACCTTGGCAGATGTACTAAGATTAGATTTGAGACTAGATGAACTTTCACAACGTATCCAGCTTCTCGAAAACAACAAGCGAAAGCCACAAGCTGAGATAAATCAAATCTTATTCAGAGATTTAGCGACTACTGTTGTGGTCCCAGACACTATCACCCAGGCCCTATTGGTCTTAGACAGAGATAGTCTTATGGCTGAAGTTCGTAGCACACATCCCATGCTTCGCATGTACGAGCTACAACAACAGGCAGCAGAGGCTGCGATTCAGGTTAACACACTACAAGGGAGACCGACCTTTGGGATTGGGGCAGATTACCTTAACACCGGGCAACGAACAGATGCATTCCCTGAAAAAAATGGCAGAGATGCATTCCAGATACGAGCCACGATTTCTATTCCGCTGTATCGTGAAAAGTATGAGGCGAGAGAAAGAGAAGAAAGTCTTCGGATTGACGCATTAGAAGCTCGGAAGCTCGAAACGCTGAGCCGATTTGGAGCCATGATAGAAATGGCTTTTACAGATTATGAAGAAGCAAGACTGGATCTGGCCTTGTATGGACAACAAATCCAGACAATTCGGTCAGCTATCGAAATCCTGGAAGCAGACTATGCGTCTCAAGCCAAAAGCTTTGATGAGTTATTGCAGCTGGAAGTGTCCCTTCTTGATTACCAATTGAAACAGCTTCAGGCTATTGTAAAAAGCCACACGGCTAAAGCCGCAATAACACGATACTTACCTTACTAATCCAATAAAGAAGGTCATGAACTCATTTATTGATAAACATAAAAATCTCATGCTGATAGCTGGTCTTAGTCTAGCTGTCTTATTGGGGATGGGATTGGGATATGTATTCTTCAAGCCCACAAATCATGCAACAAAAGAAACAGACACTGACCATATTCATGAGGTCAGTGCCGACGAAACGATTTGGACCTGCTCCATGCACCCTCAGATTCGGCAGAATGAACCCGGAGATTGCCCCATCTGCGGAATGGACTTGATTCCTCTCGAAGAGAATACTTCTTCTGATCCTTTGGTACTGGAAATGACCCCAGAGGCGGTCAAACTCGCCCAGATTGAAACGAGTATCCTGGGAGCAACAGATACCAGCCAAAGAATCTTAATGCTTTCAGGCAAGATACAGGAAGATGAACGTCTGGCATCCTCTCAGGTAGCACATATACCAGGACGAATTGAACAATTATTCATTTCCTTCAAAGGGGAATATGTGAGGAGAGGTCAGCGCATAGCTCGTTTATATTCTCCGGAATTAATAACGGCTCAGCAAGAGTTGATTCAGGCAATTAAACTAAAAGAGCGAAATCCAGGACTTTATACTTCTGCCAGACAGAAGCTACTGTATTGGAAATTGACAGAAGAACAAATCAACAGAATAGAACAGTCCGGCTCAATCGAGGAAACATTTGACATATATGCAGATGCTTCTGGTGTAGTAACGGAACGTCGTGTAACTGTAGGAGATTATGTACGACAGGGAGGCATTCTTTTTGAATTGGTCAACCTTAACCGGGTTTGGGTTTTATTTGATGCCTACGAAGAAGATTTAGCTCAAATTGCCGTTGGAGACCAGATTCGTTTTACGACTCCTTCTGTTCCAGGTGAAACTTTCATCACGCGCATCACTTTTATTGATCCCCTCATTGATCCTCAAACGAGGGTCGCCTCTATTCGAGGAGAGATTGCAAATCCAGGCCTTAGGCTCAAACCTGAAATGTTTGTCAGAGGCTTGCTGGCATCTCCTTTAGAGCAGTCGGGCCAATTATTGGTGCCAAAGTCCGCTGTACTTTGGACCGGACAACGATCTGTCGTTTACCTGAAAGTACAAGGGCAAGGGGTTCCTTCATTCCGTTACCAGGAAGTAGAATTAGGAGAAAGAATAGGATCAGCTTATGCGGTTAGAAACGGGCTTCAGGCAGGAGATGAGGTGGTTACCTATGGAAGTTTTACCATTGATGCAGCTGCGCAGCTCAACAACCAGCAAAGCATGATGAACCGTCTTCTTGACCATAGCGAGGAGACAGAAACCGACCTCCCGAATTATTCAACCCTCACGCCTGTTGAATTTCAGCAGCAACTGGCATCTGTGGTGGAAGATTATCTTTCTCTGAAGGATGCATTGGTGGCCTCAGATCAAGCTAAGGCAAAAGCCGTTGCCCATCAATTACAGGCCTCCCTCCAAAAAATTGATATGAAGCTGGTTCAAGGAAAAGTTCATGAGTATTGGATGCCAAAGGCTCGCGCCCTAAATGACCATACAGTTGCTCTAACCCAGGCAGAAGATCTATCCATTCAACGTGAACAGTTCAGCTTCCTATCCGCTACACTCATTGAGGTCGTCCAAGTAATGGGCATCCAAGGAATTCAACTGTTTGTACAGAATTGCCCGATGGCTCTGGAAAATGAAGGGGCAGATTGGCTAAGCCTTCAGGAAGAAATCCGCAATCCTTATTTCGGGGATATGATGCTCACCTGTGGTTCGGTAGTACAGGAAGTACCTGCTATTCGGACTCATCCAAATTCTATTCAAAATCACCAACATTAATCTTTATTCTATATGAAACGACTCTCATTCATCTTGATCCCTAGCATTTTGCTAATGTTTGCGTTTGGCTTTTCAGCCTGTTCAGAGGAAAATCATGGTCATAGCAATGCCACAACGCACTCAGAAGAAACAACAGGACCGACTGCTTCTCAGACAGGTCTATCTCAAAGTCAGACTCAGCAGACTTTGACAGCCTATCTACAAGTAAAAGATGCCCTCGTGGCTACGGATGCTACCGCGACCGCCACAGCAGCCAAGGAAATGGCAGAAAGCTTGGCTGGAATTACCGAAGTAGCTGAGATTCAATCTCTCGCTCAACAAATTGGTGCAAGTGAGGATGTCGCAGTCCAACGAGAAATTTTTAACTCGCTATCACAACAGGTCTACGCATTAGCCAAAGAAGCTTCCGCACTTGAGACCAAGCTATACAAACAGTATTGCCCCATGGCCTTCAACAATACTGGGGCTTATTGGCTGGCTGCTGAATCGGAAGTCAATAACCCATATTTCGGAGATATGATGCTCCACTGTGGAAAGGTAGAGGAAGAGCTTTAGCATGTCCTACTTATTAGGTGATAACCCATGGCAAGAAGTTACAAATATTATATCCGCAAAACCCATCGTTATCTGGGGTTAGTACTAGGTATCCAATTTCTAGCCTGGACACTTGGGGGTCTTTACTTTAGCTGGAGCAATCTGGATGAAATTCATGGAGATCACTTTCTTGCCAATCCAACACCTTTAGGAATAAAAGGTCAGGAACTAATAAAAGTTCCTAATTCTCTGGGAGAGATCCGCAGCCTGGAACTGCGGTTTCTTCTGGGGAAGGCCTACTACTGGGTTAACGATAGCCTATTGGTACACGCAAAATCAGGAATGCCTCGTGATGGCATCTCTCAGACTGAAGCCGTGCAAATTGCCCAAGCACATCTAACAGGTCCTTTACAAATCGAGAAGGTCGAATTATTAGATGTGCTTGGCCCTCATCATGAAGTGCGCGGGAGACCGCTTCCCCTCTGGGCGATTCATTTTGAACATCCCGAGCGACTCAGTGCATATGTATCTGTGCGAGATGGAAGTTTCCAACGTGTTCGCCATGCCCGCTGGCGTCTATTTGACTGGTTCTGGATGCTGCATACCATGGACTATCAAGGAAGAGATGACTTCAATAACTGGCTACTTCGAGCATTTTCGCTATTCGGCCTGATTACTATTGCCTCAGGCTTTGTCCTGTATGGAGTCTCTTCCTTACAATTAAAGCGCTGGCTTAGGAAAAGTAGATAAACAATCAAATTACCATGAAAAAATTCATCCTTTCGGCGATCCTGTTAGCCTTTTATACATTTCCAGTGATAGGACAGCTTGATACAGTGACCTATCAACTATCTATTACTGAGCAATCCCTTAACTTCACAGGAAAAGCAGTTAAGGGAATGGCAATAAACGGTCAAGTCCCAGGCCCTACCCTTAGATTTACCGAAGGAGACTATGCTGTAATTTATGTAAAAAATGAAATGGACGTAGAAACCTCCATCCATTGGCATGGTTTGCTTTTGCCAAATTTCCAGGATGGAGTACCTTATCTCAATACCCCCCCAATAAGCCCTGGAGAAACATTCA
>CAZZHO010000198.1:0-1364 GCA_964653795.1 uncultured Roseivirgaceae bacterium
AGTAGAAATCGAAAATTTTTAATATCGAACTCCGTCATGCTTCTGGTTACAAGCCTTATAAGTTTAGCACTACATAGCCAACCTCGAAACCCTTCAACCTTTAAAAACCAGAACTTCCGATTTATAGGTCCTGAAGGTAATCGGGCGATTGCCATCGCTGGTGAGCCTGGAAATCCCATGGTGAACTACATAGGAGCTGCGTCGGGTGGTCTTTGGAAGACAGAAGATGCGGGTATTTCCTGGAAGCCCATTACAGATTCATTAGATGTCTCGTCAGTTGGTTCTGTAGCACTTGCTCCAAGCGATCCAAATCAGGTCTGGATGGGAACAGGTGAAACTTTTGTGATTCGACCTGCTCATGCCATGGGAGATGGTATTTACAAATCCGATGATGCGGGTAAAACCTGGGCGCGAAAAGGACTTGAAAAAACTGGCCGTATTGGCCGGGTAGTAGTTCATCCTGAGAATCCGGATATTGTCTATGCGGCTGCGTTAGGACATACCTACGGAACCCAGAAAGATCGAGGCGTCTATCGTACGAAAGATGGAGGAGGTACCTGGGAACAAGTCCTCTTCGTGGATGAAGGTACAGGAGCTGCTGATATCACCATCGATCCACAGGACCCTAATATCCTGTATGCCGCTATGTGGTCCATTCACATCAATACTTGGGGACTCAATAGCGGAGGACCTGGTGGGGGAATCTACAAGTCTACTGATGGCGGAGATACCTGGGAACCGATGACTAAAAATGGATTGCCAGGTGGTGAGGGCAGGCCCGTTGGTAAGGCGGCAGTAGCATTGTGCCATAGTCAGCCAAATACCGTCTATGCCCTGTTTGAGATCAATAGTCCTGAGCTATGGCGATCTGATGACAAAGGAGCAACATGGAAACTGATGAGTCAGGATCACACCATGAACGAGCGTGCACCCTACTATACTCGAATAGCGGTCGCTCCAGACAATCCTGAAGAAATCTATTTTTTGAGTGTGCGGTTTAGCAAGTCCGAAGATGGTGGAAAGAGCTTAATGAAAAGACCTCCAAGAGGAGGAGGCGACAACCATGATATGTGGATTGATCCTACCATGCCGGATAGGATGATGGTGGCTCATGATGGTTGTGCCAGTGTTAGCCTGAATCGTGGCAAGTCTTTTCAAAGAGTAGTGCTGCCGATTGCTCAGATGTACCATGTTTCCGTAGATGATCAGATTCCATATAATGTATATGGCAACCGACAGGATGGATGGTCATACATGGGCCCAAGCAATAGTCAACAAGGATATATTCCAGTGGGCCTTTGGCACGGAGTGGGAGGTTGCGAAAGTGGATTCGCTAAGCCTGATCCAGCGGATAATAACATCGT
>CAZZHO010000198.1:1464-7985 GCA_964653795.1 uncultured Roseivirgaceae bacterium
ACACTCTTTGCAATTGAGGAATCACCCATAGAACCAGATGTTATCTGGGTGGGCAGCAATGATGGTCAAGTAAACATCACTCGAAATGGGGGACAGGATTGGCGTAATGTCACAGCCAATATCCCTGATTTACCCAAGTGGGGCACCATTGCCAGCATTCACCCTTCTAAGTATCAGGAAGGTTGGGCTTATATAACGGTAGATCTTCATCAGATGGGCGATTTTGGGACCTACGGATACTTGACACAGGATTACGGTAGCTCTTGGATGAAAATCACAGATAATGTTCCTCAAAGTGTTCATGGATTTGCCCACGTTTTAATTGAGGATCCGAAAAGACAGGGGATGCTCTATCTGGGTGTAGATAATGGTATTTACATCACCTGGGACTATGGTCGGAACTGGATGAAATTGAAGAATAACTTACCACCTGCACCGATTTATTGGTTGACAGTTCAAGAGCTATTCGATGATCTAGTGGTGGGTACCTACGGTAGGGGGTATTATATCCTGGATGACTTAGAGGCGCTTAGGAATTATGACCCTGAGAATGCCGATCAGGCTCAGGTTTTCGATGTTAGAAGGTCCTACCGATTCCATAATAAAGAGAGTATCAAGACAGACGCTCCTAGCTTTAATGCTGGGAGGAATCCAGCTTACGGAGCTCCTATCAATTACTATCTTCCGGATACGTCTGCGCAGGAAGTGACGATCGAAATTCAGAAGACTGACGGGGAAGTTATTAGAACGCTCACAGGTAGTAAAGACCAGGGTGTAAATCGGGTAATGTGGGATTTAAGATATGAGCCCACTTATAAGCCGAAAATTAGGACCCAGCCTCCTGGGCGGCCATGGGTTCAGCTCAATGGTGAAGGCTGGAGGCCATTGGTGACTTGGGATCTGGATCTATGGAGAGGCCAGTTTGGCCCAAAAGTAGTACCGGGTAAGTACAAGGCGGTTGTGAAGATCGATGATCAGACTTTTGAAAAGGAATTGATTGTGATCAAGGATCCAAGTACCGACGGATCAGTGGAGGATATAGAGATTCAAGTAGCTCAGTCGCTCGAATTGAGGGATGCGATGAATCTAGCCGTGGATATGATTAACAAGATTGAGATTATTAGATCCGAGCTGGTAGACTTGACTCCTCAGCTTCGTAGTAAAGGTGATAAAAAGGAGGCCGACCGATTGGCCATGGTTTCCACTGACATTGCTTCTGCTCTTTACGATATTCATCTAACTGGCGCCAGAGAAGATGCTTTCCGTTCGCCAATGAAACTTTATGGCAGACTAAGTGCTTTGGCAAGTGATATCAATGCTAGTGGGATCGATTATCAACCTACAGATCAGCAAGGGGAGGTTTATGACGTACTAAATGGTCGACTTCAGGCGGCTAAAACTAAATTCGATGAGCTTGTGGAAAATGACATTGCCAGATTCAATAAAAAGCTAAATAAGCTTGATCGTAAGATCGATATTGAGAAGAAGACCGATTAGTTATTCATACCGCAGTACATCTACAGGATTTTCATTCGCGGATTTCTTTGATCTCACTACTACAACTGTTGTTATGATCACCATGGTGATCATAACAGACGGGATCAAGGCACTTAAGCTTGGAGTAATGTGGTAGGCAAACCCCTCGAGCCACCTATTAGCCATAAACCAAAACACGGGAGTAACAAGTGTTCCGGCGATGATGATCATGAATAGATATTCTCTACTGAGAATCTGGAGTATTGACCTAATGGAAGCTCCAAATACCTTACGAATTCCAATCTCTTTTCTCTTGGACTGGACCACAAAATCAACAACTCCAACCAACCCCATAATACTGATCATTATGCAGATAAAGGTTAAGGCTGACGTTAGTACCCCCGCATTCTTGTCCTTGGTATAGAGTCTTTCTAAATGATTTTCCAGAAAGGTGATATCAAGAGGTCGTTCATCTTCCACTTTCAGATATTCCTTTTCTATATCATCAATTGTCTTAATCCAATTGGAGGTTTCTGCTTTTACAATCATATTGTAAATCCATGTATCTTTTTCGTTATGAACCTCTATGAATAAAGGCTGATGGGTATACTTTAATGTGAAATAATCAAAGTCTGGTATAATATCAGCTATTACGTGCGGATGTCCGAAACCAAATTCCTCGTTTTCCCATTCCGGTTCCAGGATGACTGTTTCGCCTATCAATTGATTGATGTCCTTATTGGTAATCGCCGCAAGTTTCTTTGCTGCCGATTCGTTTATAATAAAAACGCGACTGGTCTGATTTGACAAATTCTGGAAGGCAGATGATCGGAATCCATAGAGTTCCATACTTTCAAGAGAAGTGTATATAAAGGTCCCATCCGAATTAATTTCTTCATGATCGCTCATTTTGTAGGTGAGCTGGTTGTACATATCTTGACCTGGAACCATACCCGTTCCGACTTTCTCAATTTCAGGTATTTGTTCAAGTTGCTGTTTTAGTTGCTGGTATTTTTCTGCTCCATCTATGTTGAAGTAAACAATCCCCTCAGAGTCAAAGCCTTTGGACTTGGTTTGAATGAAGTCCATTTGCTGCATGATCACGATAGCTAAACTCATTAGGCCAATGAGCATAAAGAACTGAGAAGTGAGTAGGACATATCTCGTCCTAATTGGATTCTTGGATCCTTGAGAATTGAGCTTTCCTTTGAACAGCTTTAACAGACTTTTGCGACTATAGAGAAGAATGGGATAAGATCCACCAATAATGCCTGTTAGCAGTGTCAAGGAAAGTAGAGTCAAATTGAATTGAGGCGTCAATAGCAGGTTTCTGCTTACATCTACCTCCAACAAATTATTAAGGTAGGGTAGAAGGAAGTAGCACAACCCGAAAATGATGGGTGTTGAAAGTAATGCCATCAAAATCGATTCAGTCAAAATCTGGTGAGCAATATCCTTGGATCGAGCGCCTAGCACCTTTCTAACGCCTAATTCCCGCTGACGAGAAGTGTAAGTAGCAATAGACAGGTTGGCATAATTGATCCATATAGCCAGAAGGATAACAAATGCTACTATTAGGAAGATCTCTAAGTATGTTGTATTGGCAATAGCTTTGATTTCATAAAGCAGGCCTTGAGTGAAATGAATCTTGGTTAATGGAATAAACTGAAATCCCTTTTGAAGCACATCTTCACTGTATCCCGGGTAGATTAAGTCGGCTTGTGTTTTAAGCTGATGAGCAATATCCTCTACACTAGCTGATGGTGCTTTTTCGAAGTAGGTATAGCCAGCCCAACTAGGAATTTGATCTTGATGTAGTATTAAATCGAATGTGAAATGGATGTTACTAGGCGGATCTTTAACAATGCCTGCAATGATGAAACTCTCATCTTGTATCCGAATCTCGGTACCTAAGAGGTTTTGCGAATGCCAGCGCTTTCCAAATATCCTGATGGCAGCGGATTCCGAGACGATCGCCTTATTATAGTTATTGAAAGCTACCTCAGGGTCTCCTTGTAAGTATTCAACGGGAAACATTTCCTGGAAAGATTTACCGGTATTAGTGAAGATTATTTCATCCATTACCAACTCCTTATTCCCTGTTCTCACATACCACTTTCTATTAGGACCGATACTACTGTTATTCGGTACAAAGTGACAAGCATTAACTATGTTCTCCTGCTTTTTTAGATAGTTGACCAGTACTTTCTGGGTGTTTTCATTAGAGCTATAGTAATCTCCAAAAAACATGCAGGCATAAATCTGATCCCTATAATGATTGACAATTCGATATTTCTGTGAGGCATTGGGGAAGGACTTGTCGTACGTGACTTCATGATGTACATATGATCCGATCAACAAGGCAGTAGCAATCCCTATGGCTATACCTAATGTATTGATGATGGTGTGATGTAGACTTTTAGTAAATATGTTTCTGAGGGAGATTTTTATGTAGTTGTTGAACATAGGTAAGAACTGTTTTGACCTTGAGTGCTTTTGAAATGAGTAAGGTTTGAAGAATCGTAAAACATCAATCACGAATAGATAGTCAGCCTTGGCTTTTGAATACTTTTTCAATCTAAATTGATAAGCCTCTAATAGATCACCTTCTATCTCCTCAATTAATTCATCGGAGCAGAAGGACGCTAGTAGTGATTGTGCCCACTTGGGAGGATGGGATTGCATCATGATAGGTTAGGTATTCGGGACCATAGCTTCTGACGTGAAGTCTTTATCTCTTCGATTACTTCTTTTCCCGCATCTGTGGAACGAAATATTCGTTTTCTTCTTCCCCCTCTTTCTTCAGACGTTCCACCCATCTCTGATTTTATCAATCCTTTTTTCTCTAGACGAGAAAGTACGGTATGTACAGCACTAATAGAGATATGCTTGCCAGTATGTTCGAGATAGGCTTGAGATACCGAAAAGCCGTAGGCATCCTCATCCATTACCATAATCAATAGGAGAGCGGTCTCTTCCAAATAACCAAGTTGCATCATTTCTTCAATATTTGTAGAACAAGTATACGATAGAAATCTATATTTGTTCAACATTTGTAGATTTAGTATTTAGATTTTAGGCTTTTTTGCATCTTTGGAGCCTGCATGAATGAGTTAATAAAACAACTTTATCAGGCTTCTAATGAACGAAAACAATGCCGAATTTCTTTGGAAGGGGAGCCTTTTCCAAGGGTCATACATCCATATGGAGTTTGCACTACGTCAAGGAATAAGATCGTCTTAGTCTGTCAGCAGGTTGCGGGCTTCACTAAATCGGGTCGAACTGCCGGTTTCAGAAATTTGGATTTCAAGCAATTGAAAGAGGTAGAATTATGAATGAGAAGTTCGATATAGATCAGAGCTTCGTACCAAATGATCCTCAGTACAAGGAGTGGGTATATCACATTTAAGCATGTATCAATGCTTGATGTTGGATGCTGATCTCTTGCTGACACCTTTTAGCAAATGCCATGGAGTCCAAGCCTTGACCTTCCAGGGGTGTACCTATCCGAACAGATACCTTACCAGGTACAATAGTCCATTGATCTGGTTTTAAGACTTCTTCTGTACCGGATATGGCCACTGGGACCACCGGGACCTTGGCATTTTGAGACAATACAAACCCACCTTTTTTGAATGGTAACATCGCTCCATCTCTGCTTCTGGCCCCTTCCGGAAAAATCAGGATGTTCTTGCCTTTTGAGACCAGTTTTGCCGCCCGATTCATGCTCTCTTTAGCCTTCATTCTATTGGATCGATCTACGAAAATCATACCCGTTGCCATCATGTACCAACCAATAAAAGGAACATACTTTATCGATTCTTTCGCGATGAAGTGAAGGTTATGAGGTATAGCTGCGAAAAGCACTGGAATATCCAGATATGAAAGATGATTGGAGGCAAAAACGTACGGTTGTTGGGGGGCGAGTTTATCCGCTCCTTCGACTCTCAGTTTGATACCACAAAACCATAGTATTCCAGGAGCAAACATGGTTCTGGCCATAACTACTGGAAGCCTTCGATTGAAAGTAACGAGCAGCACTACCATAGAGCTTGATATCATCAGTATGCTCCAGATAACACATAAAATAAATCGAATAGGGGAGGTCAGTTGATGTTTCAAGCGGGCAAAATTAAGCTTTCTACCTACTTCAACAGAAAGATAGCTTGTCCTTTTCTACTCTTGTCTAACTACCAGTGATAAGGAAGCCTTGCCGTCTGCCGATGCTAACTGAAATTCACTTTCTCTTAAGGCACCTGTCGTATTGGTAGTGGCGGTAATAGTCACAGTTTCATTTCCATTACCTGATTCAGGAGAGATAGACAGCCAATCGTCAAATCCTGAGAAAGACCAATCAAGGTTACTGGTCACTTCAAGTTCAACAGATAATGGATCAGATATGTTGATGATTTGGTTTGGTACTTCCAGAATCAATCCGTTTCCAAGTTGAGTTACTGTGAGTTGTTGTACCAGGAAGGTGGTTTCGTCCGTGACGATGATTAGACCTTCTCGATCTATATTTTCAGGATTCTCTTCGATCGCAATTTGTATTTCGCCCTCTCCGGAACCGGTTCCTGATACGATGCTGATCCAATCAGCTTCAGAAGTGGCGGTCCATGAGATGTTAGATTCCACCGTAAAGGTTTGATTAGGTGGTTCGCTCGAAACCTGGATAGAGAGTGGTGAAACCCTCAAAAACGGATCAGGAGCTTCGTCATCTCCGCATGCGGTGAAAAATACAACTGCTAGAATCGTGAAATAAATATAGATCTGTTTCATAGTGCTTTTTAGCTGCCGCAAAAATAAGCGGGCCTAGTCAATCATGATATCATCTAGTGAATAAACAAGGAGTCTACCCAATTACCTAACACTTGGAGAGTTGAATATAAGTCCATTTTGATTCTGGCTACTAGCGTTGGGCTTTCTACCAACCTTGATCTCGGCACTCATTCTTGATCGCTACTCACTATTAGTTTCGGAGTGCCCTTGCCATTTCTCCTTAGCACATCATTCTCGCCCCAGGTTGCAGTGGTTTCCAGTGGATA
>CAZZHO010000199.1:0-7953 GCA_964653795.1 uncultured Roseivirgaceae bacterium
ACTATATACTACCGATGGGATGAATATGTTGCTTTAGGTGATGGACTCTTTTTCTACAGTCGGAAATTCGCCCTGTTTGTGATTCCTTTTCTCTTCATATCCGGCATCTGTACTTTGATGATCTTCAAATTTCCTAAGAAGATATTCATTGAAATATTCATAGTATTTCTGTTTTTGGTAACGATGGCCATGATGTCATTCACCCCTACCCCTGGCTAACCATGTTATTACACTTCTTGCTTCTACAATCTTCAGAACCAACCGGTATCCGCTCATTGACCAGCTCGGAAATAGCTCAAGGTGTGATACTGGGACTAGTCGGCTATTGGCTTTGGAGAAGGGCGAAAGCTCGCAACAGAGATCAGAACCAATGATGCTAAGAAGGTAACCCCCTATTTATCTGATATTTAGAAGTCTGTCTTCTTTGCTACACTTATAAATTTCATTGATGAATATTGAAACGTGATTTTATAAATTACGATTACAACATCATGAATTTTTTACACAGACCCGCCATTACAAAGCGAGATGCCTTACACTGGATCCCAAGGATAACAGTGGCCTTCATCCTCGCTCAGACCTTGCCTTTTAAATTCTCCGGAGCTCCCGAAACAGTAGCGCTTTTCGAGCTGCTTGGGATGGAGCCACATGGTAGATACTTTATCGCCGTGGTAGAATTAATTGCTGTCATCGCCCTCCTCACCCCCTGGTACATTATTGGTGCAGTGATATCACTAAGTATTATCAGCGCGGCGAACTTTCTCCATTTCGCCAAACTAGGAATAGAAATCAACAATGACGGAGGTACCCTGTTTTGGCTAAGCGTGGTGGTGTTGTTGAACTCCATCTGGATTCAATACTACTGGCATCGGCTACGTAAGCGTAAGAAGGTTTTCTTCGAGTATTCAGACAAAGACACGATCGACATGATGATTGAATAGTTAAGCAGGTCATCTTTCGATAGCCTTTGGCTGAAAAAACCATTCGACCCCTTTTTTCTGCAATTCAACCCCTTTAGGCTGCTACTGCTACGTCTCTTTTGACTTCTTCACGCTTTAATCAAGAGCGCGAGGACATGTTTTTCCAAAAAGAGAGTATTACCGATATCATTTCCAACTTCAAACCCGAAACTATCAATATGTTGCTCATCGGCGAGCACAATGACATAGATGTGGAAGAACTAGTCAAAGCCGCTAATGAGAGAGGTCTATTGATAGCCGGAGGGATTTTCCCAATGATAGTGAACGAGGACCAAAATCATGAAGATGGTATCATTCTGAAGCATGTAGTTAGCAGTGAAAAGCCATATCTCGTAAGCACCAAAATTGACGAAGCCTCCAGTTTCGAATTACCCATCATCAGTGAGAAAAGCCAATCTTGCATTATTCTCGTAGATGGGCTGATGGATAATATCCCCAGGCTGCTCCATAATCTATACGAGAAATACTGGAACAAACTATCATTTGTAGGTGGTGGGGCAGGCTCTCTCAGTTTGAAACAGACACCTTGTGTTTTTACCAATGAGGGTCTCTTCCAGGATGCAGCAGTGCTCATCCCTTCCACCCAAAAAGCTTCTTCTGGTGTAAAACATGGCTGGAAGAAAGTAGCTGGACCATTTGTGGCCAACAAGACTGATGGCAATCAAATCATAGAGCTGAATTGGAGACCTGCTTTTGAAGTGTACAAAGAAGTGGTCGAAGAAGCAGGAGATCACAATTTTGACAACTCAGACTTCTTCGACATCTCCAAGGGATTTCCTTTTGGCATACAAAAAGAAGGGCAAGAGGTCATAGTCAGGGATCCTATTGCCGTAGACAACAATGTGCTCACGTGTGTAGGTCCCGTAAGTCAGAATGTATCCCTCTACATTCTCCAGGGAGAAAAAGATAGTCTCATCAACAGTGCTCAGGAGGCAGCAGCAGAGGCCGTCAAATCAAGCACCTACCATGATAGTTTGGTCATTGATTGCATATCAAGAGTATTGTACCTGGGTGACGAGTTCAATCAGGAATTGGAGGCTATACAATCACCTATGAATAAAGAAGTACCACTGGAAGGCGCATTGACGCTTGGTGAGATCTCTTCCAGTATCGAGGGTGTTTTGGAATTGTATAATAAAACAACGGTAGTTACAACGTTTGCTTAAGTACCTTTATGGAGAATAAACGGTTATGACTGAAACTATTGAACTACTTACTCTCCTGTACGAACTAAGTCTAACCAATCTTAGAAGTGATGACCCTGAGGAAATTGCCAGGAAATTCATAAGAAAATTTATTTCTAGAAAGAACCTGCAATACGCTGCTGCATGGAAATTGGAATCCACGCACGAGGACAGCCTGCGGTTTAGGAAAATTTATGCCATGCCTTCAGTACATGAGGTAGGCACTCTGAGCTTTGAGAATTTCGCACTGATGCCAGGCCCTGGGGAATTCCAAATTTTTAATAAATCACTTTTCGAGGAAAATGAACAGGAAGGTGCATTCGCCTACTTCAAATTAGAGCGATTCGGACTCCTGGAGCTCTACGATAGCAGCCCTGTCACATCGGTTCTAACCAAGTCCAAACTAAACCCATTTGCGGACGTCATGACACAATTCGCCTCTAGCCTGGCGAGTGGGTATCTCAGACATGCGATTCATGAAAATGAGGAAAAATATCGTCGAATCATCGACAATGTAAGTCTTGGATTGCTGGAAGTAGACAACAACGAAGTAATTCAGTTTGCCAATACAAGCTTCCTGAAGCTTGTAGGGTATGACCTAAATGAAATCATCGGGCAGAAAGCGTCGGAGTTGTTGGTAGATGGAGATGACCGAGATAAAGTAGCGACAGAAAATAAAAAGCGAGTAGAGGGACAATCCAGCTCCTATGAAATCACCATTCGCAACAAAAATGGAGAGAAGCGCTGGGCAATAATCAGCGGCGCTCCAAACTACAATGAAGAAGGAGAGCTGGTGGGGAGTATCGGCATCCATTTGGATATCACCGGTTTGAAAAAGCTTGAAGAGGAGAATGAATTCAAATCCCTTCAGCTCACAAAGCTTCACGAGCTATCCCTTGATGCCATCTTATCCATTGACGTAGATGGGAAAGTCTTTGAATGGAGTCCTCAAGCTGAGAAAGTCTTCGGTTATACCGCTGCCGAGATCATGGGCAAAAAGATTAGCGAGACAATCATTCCTCACCAATACAGAGAAGCGCATGACAATGGCATGGACAATTACCATAAGACAGGCCATGGACCCGTCCTCAACAGCCGTATTGAGATATCAGCCATAAGGAAAAATGGTGAAGAGTTTCCAATTGAGCTGACCATCTTCCCCATAGAACATGGTGAGAACAAGTACTTTACCGCCTTCATCAGAGATATTACAGAACTAAAGCAGGCTAAGGAAAGTGTAGAAAAAGCACTGGCCAGACAAAAAGAACTAAACAGACTAAAATCTCAATTTGTGTCCATGACATCTCATGAATTGAGAACGCCTCTTACCACGATCATCGGTAACGCTGAAATCATTGACTTTCAGATGACCAATTTGGAAAAACTCAAGCCCGAGAAAGTCAAAAAGAACGTATTGAGGATCCAACAAAATGCCGATCGGCTCAATCAGCTCATTAATAACATCCTGCTCATGGGTCAGCTGGAATCTCAGAAGATACCATTTGATCCAGAGTTCACCGTACCACATGAGTTCATCAACGATCAGCTACTCCCCGATTATCACACCAGGGAAATTGAAATCCCTCATCATGTAAATGGAGAACCTAAAGAGCTAAAGCTGGATAAGAAACTCTTTACGCACATCATCACCAATTTGGTGGAGAATGCCATTAAGTACTCCCCGGATTCCGAGAAAGCTCCCGAGGTTGCTACTACCTACCATGACAGCTCAATAGAGATAGCCGTGAGGGACTATGGTTTGGGAATTCCGGAAGAAGATCAAAAAAAACTGTTCGACTCCTTCTATAGAGCCTCCAACGTAGGAAATATACAAGGAACCGGCCTTGGATTGGCCATTGTTGAAGAATTCGTAAAACTTCACGGAGGTGCTATAAAAGTGCTCAGCAAAGTTGGTGAAGGAACGACATTTACACTATATTTTCCATTAGACCCATAAAAACACTGCCGACATGAGTTATCACGTACTGGTCGTTGAAGACGACCCTCAAATCGCCGAATCGCTTACAGACATGTTGGAAATCCTTGATCACGAAGTGGTTGGGGTGGCTGAATCCTTTGATGAGGCTGTAGCTCTTCTTGATAAATCAGAGGCTGAGATAGCGCTGCTTGACATCCAGCTGAAGGGAGAGAAGAACGGAATAGATGTGGCTGAACACATCAAACAAAACCATCCTATCCCTTTCATCTTCACCACCGCTTTTGCGGATAATGATACGGTGAAAAAAGCTTCTCAACATAGCCCGTATGGCTACATCGTAAAACCATATGGCATGAAGGATATTAATGCCGGAATCGAGGTGGCCATGAAGAACCATGAAATGCTGGGTCAACAGCAAGAGGGAGAAGACGTAGGTGTATTCACCACCGAGAGCCTTTTTATCAAGTCCAATTCCCGTATTGTCAGAATCAATGTCAATGATATTCTGTTCGTGGAAGCCAAAGGTGACTATGCCGTATTCAAAACCGCAGAAAAGGGATACGTGGTACAGACAACCTTCAAGAATGTAGAGGCCAAATTGAGCACCAATCAGTTCATAAAAGTGCACCGATCCTTTATCGTCAACATTGAAAAAATTGTGGATATCGAGGATAGCAGTCTTTTGATTGCCGACCATGTAATTCCAGTAAGTAGAGGACAGAAGCCTCACCTACTGAACAAACTCAAAATGATATAACCCCCATTTTCAGCATTTCGTCGACCCCTCCTACTGCTCGACCCTAATTCCTAACAGTAGGATTTTTACGATCATAATTTCAGGCTTAAAAACACCAAGAAGTCATGGAATTATTTATGATCATCACCTTCATAATTTGTACTGCCACAGTCTTATATGCCTATTTAGGTTATGGAACAATTCTGCATCTGTGGCTTAGAAAAAAGAAGTTCTTCATCAAAGACCTTCCAGATGATCAACTGCCTACTATCACGCATGTAGTAGCAGCATTTAACGAAGAAGATTTCATAGAAGAAAAAATTACGAACTGTCTGGCGATAGATTATCCCGAGGATAAAATCGAGACCATCATCATAACAGATGGATCATCAGACAGGACCCCAGAAATTGTTAGTAGCAACCTGAGAGTGAAGCTCATGCATCAGCCGCAACGTCAAGGCAAACTTGCGGCGATGCATCGAGCAATATCTACCGTGAAATCTGAGGTGACGATCTTCTCAGATGCGAATGCCATGCTCAACAAGGAAGCTTTTAAGAAAATGGCTCGCCACTTCCAGTTCAAGGATGTTGGAGCTGTTGCTGGCGAGAAACAAGTAGAATCATCAGACGAGCAAAACGCTGGCAAAGGTGAAGGTCTTTACTGGAAGTACGAATCTTACCTAAAGAAGTTAGACTATAAACTACATACTGTAGTCGGAGCAGCGGGCGAACTATTTGCGCTCAGAACTCACCTGTTCAAAGTACCTGAAAAAGCTGCTATCATTGAAGACTTTGTATTGACAGTTTCCCTGGCCGGAGAAGGCTATAGAGTAGCCTATGAGCCAGAGGCCATAGCAAAGGAGTCAGGCTCGGCCAACATACTGGAAGAACTCAAGAGAAAGGTCAGAATATCCGCAGGAGGCATACAGGCTTCATGGAGATTAAGACATTTATTAAATCCATTCAAGTACGGTATTCTATCATTTCAGCTATTCTCGCACCGTACTATCCGATGGACCTTAGCACCTATGTCACTGTTTATGATTTTTATCTCGAGCGCCATTTTGAGTACTACTGGATCTGTTTTCTTCCAGTTTGCACTATGGTCTCAGGTCGCTTTTTATCTATATGCCATATTGGGTTATTACATGGATGAAAGCGGAAGAACTATCAAGTACGGACTATCCATCTTTTATTTCGCATTTATGAACTACAGTGTCTTTTTAGGCCTCATGTTCCTAATCAAACAAAGAGAAATGGTCTTGTGGGATAAGGCAAAAAGAGCATGAGAAAAAAAGTATCAATCATTTCTGTGGTTTACAACCAGGTTGAAGTCACATTAGACTTATTGCAATCACTAGCAGAGCAAGAGTACAGGCTTATTGAAATTATTATTGTTGATAATGGATCCACTGAGGACACTTCCATTCTGAAGACAAAGTATCCAGAAATCAAGCTGATTAAGAGCAAGGAAAATCTAGGTTTCGCTGGAGGAAATAATCTGGGCATAAACGCGGCCAAAGGACACTATTTGTTCTTTGTAAATAATGACACTATCGTACCGAAAGGTACTATCTCCAGTTTGGTCGACAACTTCGCCAACACAGCTGATGCCGGGATGATCTGTCCATTAATCGCCTACTATGACAATCCAAACACCTTGCAATACGCAGGGGCAACTGAAATCAACCCCTGGACAGGTCGTAATCACGCTACTGGCTTCCAAAAGCAAATGCAGAAGTCACCCAAAATAAAAGAGACCTCTTATGCCCATGGTGCGGCATTGTTCACAAGTACAGCCCTGGTAAGGGAAATAGGAAGTATGCCTGAAAACTACTTCCTCTACTATGAGGAGCTGGACTGGGCTCAATCTTTTAGAAATGCCGGGTATAAGATCTATGTAGATCATAGCAGCCACATTTTGCATAAGGAATCTATGAGTACGGGAAAATCGTCTCCGCTAAAAATGTATTTTCAAACCAGAAACAGGATCCTGTTTATGAAACGTAACTTCGGAGGTGCGCAACTCGCAGCATTTTTCACATTCTTCGTATTGCTAACCATACCAAAGAATACTTGCAAAATGCTACTCAAGGGTAGATTCGATCTTCTCAAGGCATTCTTCAGTGGATTTCTATGGCACTTGAACCCACCACAAAATGGTGGGTCCACCAGTACCCATTTTCCAGCATTTAGTTAGCAGCGATGACTTAAATTACCACTTGTAGGTTAGTGCGAAACTCAATTTGAAAAACCTAAATTATTCTCTGGCCCTTCGATACGGCATACTGACACTAGGCTTGGTCCTGATAGGTTGGATGATTGCCAAAGGAGGCATTGTAGTAGGGTTCTTGTTTTTTGCGATCACGCCCCTTCTCATTTTTCTGATCTTCGGCTTCAATCAGCCTTCCATTATCCTCTTCGCAGTGGTTTGTATGTCATTTATGATTGCGGGCCTAAGTCGCTACATACCAGGGATACCATTTGGTCTTTCTATTGATGGCCTCCTGGTATGTGGATTGATAGCAGTGGCATTCAAAAAGGATATGGTATTTGAAAAGTCATACCTCAACAATCCTTATTCGCTGGCTTTGATAGGTTGGATGGCGTTTACTTTCGTTGAAATCATTAACCCGCTCGCACCAAGCCTCGTCGCATGGTTTTATGCCAATAGAGGACTCTCCTTCTACCCCATCCTCATCACTTTGCTCACGATGTGCGCCATCAAAAAGGAAAAAGACCTCAATACTTTTCTTTTGATCTGGGCCATCTTTTCTTTTCTAGGGACTATTTGGGGCATGAAACAGCTGTTTTTTGGAGTCACCGCAGTTGAGCAAAGGTGGCTCAATGCCGGAGCTGCAAGCACGCACGTGCTATTCGGCAGGCTACGTGTATTCTCCTACTACAGCGATGCTGCACAATTTGGAGCGAGCCAGGCACATACCAGCTTGGTATTTGGTATCATAGGACTCTATGCGGGAAGGTTAAAATGGAGAATACTCTACTTTTTTATCTCGCTGTTTGCTTTATACGCCATGCTTATCTCCGGATCTCGTGGACCTTTGGCTATTCTGGCCATTGGAGGTTTTGCCTACTTCATCATGTCCAAAAACT
>CAZZHO010000200.1:0-2746 GCA_964653795.1 uncultured Roseivirgaceae bacterium
TTAAAATCCTGTGACCCTTATCGGTCGTGCGGGTTCAAGTCCCGCCCCGGGTACTTCAAAAGCGATTCATTTTGGATCGCTTTTTTCGTTTAAACTGCTAATTGCACCTTGTAAAACGTTTTCACAAACAGTTTATCTAAAACGTTTTGCTGGAAAGCTCACTTGGGCTTATCCTTGGTAAGATTTTACTTCGCCCGCCATCCTAAGATGAAAATTAAGAACCTGCTACTGATACTCATGACGTTCGCTTGTGGACATCCACAGCATCGAACAGACTTTCGATTTATCAATAAATACTCAGAGATTGAGGTTATTGGAGAGTCCAAAGACCCTCGTCTTAAGGAGTTAAGTGGTCTGGCATTGTCTAAGGCAAATAAAGGGTTCTTTTGGGCTCATAACGACAGTGGCGATGAGCCTAGGGTATTTCTAATTGATAAAAATGGAGCTATTCATCTTACGGTGAACCTTACCAACGCAGAAAACATAGACTGGGAGGATATCACAATTGGTGAAGAAGAAGGTCGAACGCTGGTATTTGTTGGAGATATTGGGGACAATAGAGCGCAAAGAGAAAATATTCAGATTTATGCTTTCGATGAGCCTGTTCTGAAGGATCAACAATCAAATGTCATGAACCTTAATGCTCAGAAAAGGACTTACACTTATAAACAAGGCCCAAGAGATGCAGAAACATTGTTTTTTGATCCTATTGGAAACAGGTTAATACTTGTCACAAAAAGAGACGAAAGGGTAATTGTATACCCAGTAGAATTCGGAAATGGTGAAGGAGGAATATTAAATTCTAATATTTCTCTCCCTATCACTCAAATAACAGGTGGGGATATGAGCAGCAATGGGGAGGTTCTGCTAAAAAACTATAATGAAATCTACTTGATTATCAATAGAAAGAGCAAGTCTTTATACCACTTCATTCTTCATCCAGAAATTGTCAGGGTGAAGTACAGAGAAGAGAAGCAAGGAGAAGCCATTTGCTGGGATGAAAAGGGTGAAGGGTTTTACGTATTAAGCGAGTGGAATGACAATGAACCGCAGCCTTTTTATTACTATCACGATTAGGAACTAATCCCTCGCCTGCGTAGCAGAAAGCGACCATCTACGAGGGCCGGGACCCACACAGAGACGGTCCCGAAACGTCGGACCGAGCCGCAACGCCTTATGCGATGGGTCGTCCTAGAACTAACTGTATTTAACTCGATCCCTTGAGAATATCTTTTAGCTTATTGAGTTTCAGCAATGCCTCGACAGGCGAAATAGTATTGATATCTATATCGCTCAAGGTCTTCAGGATCTCCTCGAACTTAGGGTCTGCATCAAAAAGGTTGAGCTGAAACTGGCTGGTGGGTAATTCTTCCATTTTCTTCCGCTCCTTTTCAGGCAGCTTCTCCTTCTCAAGGTGATGCAAAATGTCATTGGCTCGAATGATGATCTCATTGGGCATACCTGCAAGCTGGGCCACATGAATACCGAAACTATGTTCACTCCCGCCCTCAACCAACTTTCTGAGAAAGACGATTTTGCTCTCCACCTCCTTCACCGCTACATTGAAGTTTTTGACCCTGGGCAGTTCTTTGGTCAGCTCATTCAGCTCATGGTAATGCGTCGCAAAAAGGGTCTTGGCTTTGAACTTTGGATGGTTGTGCAAATGCTCTACAATTGCCCAAGCGATAGAAATACCATCATAAGTACTGGTACCCCGACCAATCTCATCCATGATGACCAGGGATTGATCACTCAAGTTATTGAGGATACTGGCCGTCTCGGTCATCTCCACCATAAATGTGGATTCACCCCTAGAAAGATTATCAGAGGCACCTACACGGGTAAATATCTTATCAACAACACCCACCTTGGCATAGGAAGCGGGAACGTAGCAGCCAATTTGCGCCATGAGCACAATCAGAGCAGTCTGACGCAACAAGGCGGACTTACCGGCCATGTTGGGCCCTGTAATGACAATGACCTGCTGAGATTGATTGTCCATGAAGAGATCATTGGGAATATAAGACTCCCCTGGAGGCAGGGATTTTTCAATAACTGGATGGCGGCCACCTTTTATATCTAAAATAGACTCATCAGTGAGCGTTGGACGTACATAGCTGTTTCTTGCTGCAAGTCGAGCAAAAGTGCTTAGGCAGTCAAGATTGGCAATGACTTTCGCATTTTGCTGGACCAAATCGATGTAATCGGCTGCAAAATGGACAACCTCCTGATACAATCGAAACTCTATTGCCTGAATACGTCCCTCGGCGTTTAAAATTTTCTCTTCGTAGGTCTTGAGCTCTTCGGTGATGTAGCGCTCCGCATTGACCAAAGTCTGCTTTCTGATCCACTCTTCAGGAACCTTGTCCTTATGAGAGTTTGTCACCTCCAGATAGTATCCAAATACCTTGTTGTAGGCAATCTTCAAGGAAGCAATCCCTGTTCGCTCCATTTCCCGCTCCTTCAATTGAGTAAGGAAATCCTTACCACTTTTTGAAATGGATCTTAACTCATCCAGCTCTTCATCCACTCCATCAGCAATGACTGTCCCCTGATGGAGAAGCATTGGTGCATCGGGATGTATTTTTTGATCTATCTCCGCCAATAGTGACTCGCAAGGATGCAGCTGGTCGGCCAGGTTTTGTAGGGTCTTGTTTTCGCTTTCACCTAACGATGACTTGATCTGTGCGCATTGCTTAAGGCTCTTATTGAGCTGGAGCAGCTCTCTGGGGTTGATGCGAATGGT
>CAZZHO010000200.1:2846-7801 GCA_964653795.1 uncultured Roseivirgaceae bacterium
ACCAATTCGAGATTACGGATGGTAAAACGATCCAGCCACATGAACTTCTCTTCTTCAAGCCTGCTAATCGACTTGATGTGGCCCAATTCCTTATGCTCTGTAGTCTCCAGGTAATACAGTACCGCGCCCGCCGCGACAATGGCCTGGTCCATTTCCTCTATACCAAAGCCTTTTAGGTTTTGTGTCTGGAAATGTCCTGCTAATTTTTCATATCCGAAATCATAGGCGTATACCCATGAATCGAGATTGTTTTGATTGTGGGTATCTCCAAAATGATGGACAAAATGGTCGCGGAAATCTCTTGAATAGATGACTTCAGATGGCTGAAAGCTTTGGACTGTCTTTTCGAGATAAGCCATATTGCCTTGTCCTACAAAGAACTCACCAGTCGAAAAATCAAAGAAGCTGATGCCGTGAATGTCTTTGCCAAAAGCGACTGAAGCGAGATAGTTGTTTCGCTTCTGCTCGAGCACATTGTCATTGAGTGATAAGCCTGGTGTCACCAGCTCCGTCACTCCGCGTTTGACGATGCCTTTTACTGTCTTAGGGTCTTCCAGCTGATCACAAATAGCTACCCGATGACCGGCTCTGACAAGTCGCGGCAAATAGGCATCTAGTGCGTGATGAGGAAATCCAGCCAGCGCTACCTCAGAGGCTGATCCGTTGGATCTTTTCGTCAGGACAATATCCAGGACTTTACTTGCTCTCTGAGCGTCCTCACCAAAAGTTTCGTAGAAATCCCCAACCCGAAAAAGCAGCAACGCACCAGGATATTTTGCCTTAATGACATTGTACTGTTTCATCAAAGGTGTTTCCTTGGTTTTGGCCATTCGGGAAGAAAGATTGAGCTTTGAAATTTCGAAACAGCAATAATACCAAAAGGCTACGCAACTCATGAGAAAACTGAAAAACGAAGAGCTGAATCGCTTGTCAGTGGAGGGTTTTAAAGCAACTGAAAAGCTGCCCATCTCCATCATCCTGGACAATATCCGTAGCATGAACAACATTGGGTCAGCTTTCAGGACCGCTGATGCTTTTTTGATTGAAAAAATTTATCTCACTGGAATCTGTGCTCAACCACCTCATAGAGACATCCATAAGACGGCATTGGGTGCTACCGAATCTGTCGACTGGGAATACCATGCTTCAACATCGGAGTTGGTGCAGGCATTGAAGAAGGAAGGGAAAAGAATAGTGGCCATTGAGCAGGCCGAAAACAGTACCAGTCTGAAAGAATATGCTATACCGGAAGGAAATTCTGTCTACATCTTCGGAAATGAGGTATTTGGTGTAAGTGATGACGTGATGCCTTTGGTGGATGAAGTAGTAGAAATACCTCAATTTGGTACGAAGCACTCTCTGAATATATCCGTGAGTATCGGGGTGGTTATCTGGGATCTCTGGAGCAAGATGAGCTGAAACAAAAAAGGCGATCAAAAAATTGACCGCCTTAAAATTTTAATTATCAGCTTCTTATTCTTCTGAATATTCGATGCCTAGTACTTTCTCTTCGATCATAGCAAGTGCAAGCTTATCCTCGCCGATGACATCAAATAACTCCAAGGTTCTTCTAGCCACAAACTCTTCTTCGATCTGCTCAGACACGAACCATCTCATGAATTCTTCGGTAGCGATATCGTCGTTCTTCCTACAAACTCTCACCACGTTGTGAATTGCCTCAGTTACAGAAATCTCCATGTCAAGGGCTGTTTCAAAGACACTTCTCAATGAAGGGAATTCATGATTCGGCTCAATCACTTTCGGCGCAACAGCATTGGCTTCCATATTGGCCAAATACTTGAATAGTCTCATTTGGTGCTTCTTCTCTTCATCAGCTTGCTTGTAGAAAAACTCAGCACTGTTGTCATAGCCGTTCACATCACACCATCCAGCCATTGCTAAATAAGCAGTAGACGAATGTGCTTCCATTTCAACCTGCTTATTTAATATATCGATAACCTCTTCTTTCAAAGGGCATTCTCTTCTTAATAAATCTTTCATCTCACTTTCGATTAATTATCCAACAAAAGAACAAAATCGGCCATTTAAAAGTTGGCCTAAGCGCTTGATCCTAACTAATTTAAAAACAGTCTAATTAAAAATTAGACTTCAAACCAATGGACGTATGGTTTTCTCGTGGATAAGACTGTTGAGTTGCAACATGGCAAGCGCTCCCTCAAAAAACTCCGTTAACTCTACCAATTGCTCAAGATCAAATGCCAAGATACGATCGGCATGAGGAAGGTAAATCAGTTCTAAGTTAGGAGCATCGGCCTCAAACATACTTAGGAAGTCAACTGATTTTACTTTTTTATAGAAGGAGTAAAAACCGCAGAATTTCAGATCCAGCGATGTACCAAAAACAAATAGGTGATACATGCAATCGCCATCTCGTTGTGTAAGCATACAATTTGCCGATTCATAAACAGTATGCTCGGTCAATTGAAAATCTATCGCTTTGGACACTTCTTGCATCTTTTCTTACCCTTCTTCTTAAACTTCTCGCAGCACTTCTTAAACACACATTCCTCGAAATCAATTGGTAGCGTAGGTTTCCAATCGGGGGATTGTGCCGAAGCATCGCAAATCAGTATCTCCTCTTCCATCTATTTAGATTCTTTCTAAATAATACACAAAGAACTATCGAAACGTCATTTTGGTCAATAGCTATGAATCGGGAATAGTATCACTAGTTGTAGTGATTACTTCACCATACCACTTTCTAGCGCATAAACAATGAGTTCAGCCGGAGACTTTAAACCCAGTTTCTTCAGAATACTTTTTCGATGTGAATTGATAGTATGCACGCTCACATGAAGCTCATCTGCAATCTTAGTTGTGGTTTTGCCCTTGGTTATCAACTGAAGAACTTCAAATTCTCTGGGACTAAGATCAGTAGGCTCACAGGCCTCTTCCTCTTCCAATCCCTGATTCTCCATTACTATATCCAGGATCTTGTTGCAATAGAACCGATTACCTTGTGATACTGCCACAATGGAATTAATAATTTCTTGTTGACTGCAGGTCTTGGTAATCATTCCTTTGACCCCTGTTCTTAGAACATTTCTTACCCTCGCTCTATCCGTATCGGCCGTTAAGATCAGAATATTGGAAACACCAAGCTCCTTGACCTTCTTCAGTTTATTTTCAAAGTGAATATCGTCTGGACGGTAGTCAATCACCAAGACCTGAGGCCTTTTGTTCTGTATTCCGGCAATCATCTCAGACTCGTTCTCTTCCGAACCCACAAGTTCGAATCGATCATCTTTAGTAAGCAGGCTTTGAAAACCCTCTTTAGTTAAAAACTGAAAATCTGATAGGAATACAGTAACTGGTGACATCTTATTTAGAATGAATCTAAACTAAGCAAACATAACACACTAACTGCTTTCCCCTGTTCAATTGTTTAGAATAATTCCAAATAAACTCTGAAACAGGATCGAGAATTCAGCAAAACCTATTGATCCCTTTCATAATTTTACAAGAAAAAAAGATGGCTAACAGGATAGAAAAAGATACGATGGGACCTGTGGAAGTCCCTGAAAACGCGTATTGGGGAGCACAAACTCAACGTTCACGTAACAACTTCAAAATCGGTGGCACTAACATGCGAATGCCGATCGAGATTGTTCATGCTTTTGCCATTTTGAAGAAATCCGCTGCTCAGACTAATCATGCGTTGGGTGTACTCTCAGAGGAAAAAGCGCAGCTTATCGCGAAAGTCTGCGATGAGATTCTGACCGGAGATTTGGATGATCAATTCCCCCTGGTGGTTTGGCAAACCGGTTCTGGTACTCAGTCCAACATGAACATGAACGAAGTGGTGGCCAACAGAGCTCATGTAGTGAACGGAGGCAGCCTTACTGACACAGACAAAATCATCCATCCAAACGATGATGTGAATAAAAGCCAGTCCTCAAATGACACTTTTCCCACTGCCATGCACATTGCATCCTATAAGATCGTTATTGAGCAGGTACTACCGAAAGTAGAATTGTTGAGAAATACCCTGCATGCCAAAGCTGAGGCTTTTAAGGATGTAGTAAAAATTGGTAGAACCCACTTCATGGACGCGACTCCTTTAACCCTAGGACAGGAATTTTCCGGGTACGTTTCTCAGCTGGACCATGGATTAAAAGCCCTTAAAAACACATTATCACACCTTTCGGAACTGGCATTGGGCGGCACTGCAGTAGGTACCGGCTTGAATACACCACAAGGTTATGCGGAACTAGTAGCAGAGAAAATCGCTGAAAATTCTGGATTTCCTTTTATCACCGCCGAGAACAAATTCGAGTCATTGGCCGCCCATGATGCTATTGTCGAGACACACGGTGCACTGAAGCAAATAGCTGTTAGCCTTATGAAAATAGGCAACGACATAAGAATGCTTTGCTCAGGACCTAGAAGTGGTATAGGTGAAATCACGATTCCTGAAAACGAGCCCGGCTCTTCCATCATGCCCGGCAAGGTAAATCCTACACAATGTGAGGCCTTGACCATGGTATGTGCTCAGGTAATAGGAAATGACGTGGCTGTGGCTGTTGGCGGTATGACAGGTCATTTTGAACTGAATGTCTTCAAACCCATGATGGTTTATAATCTACTTACCTCTGCTAGGTTGATCGCAGATGCTTGTGAGTCTTTCAACAACAATTGTGCAATTGGAATCGAGCCTAATCATCCGGTAATACAAGATAAGCTGGAGAAGTC
Source organism: uncultured Roseivirgaceae bacterium (assembly GCA_964653795.1). Taxonomy (GTDB): domain Bacteria; phylum Bacteroidota; class Bacteroidia; order Cytophagales; family Cyclobacteriaceae; genus JAWPMT01. The sequence goes on from CAZZHO010000200.1 coordinate 7,560, forward strand.
TTTAATGCTTGTAACGGCGTTAAACACACATATTGGGTATGAGAAGGCGGCAGCTATTGCTAAGAAAGCTCACAAAGAAGGAACCACTCTTAGAGAAGCGGCCCTGGCACTTGAATATTTGACTGACGAGCAGTTTGACGAATGGGTAAAGCCAGAAGATATGGTCGGGTCGTTGAAATAAGCTATAATTGGCTTTATTCAAGGGTTTGTTGTACTTTAGCGCCAAATACAATTTTTAGAAT
>CAZZHO010000201.1:0-7792 GCA_964653795.1 uncultured Roseivirgaceae bacterium
TACAAATATTTCGTGGACGCGCATGATTCGCAAATTACTTCTGGTTTTCTTCCTGGCTCCAGCTTTTGCTTTTGGCCAACTTTTTGAAGAAGACGAAGGCTACACAAAAGAATTTATCTGGGGTGTAAGTAAGAATACGAACTCGGGCCTCATTGGAGGACTTGTCATGAAATGGTCCAAATCCATCGGCAATGATTTCTACCGAACAATTGGATTTGAAATCATGAATGTCAAGCACCCAAAAGAACAGCGATACATTTCACCTTCAACAGGGACTGCTTTTATTTTTGGAAAAGAAAACTTCCTCTATGCAATAAGAGGACAGTACGGCATTGAGAAAGTGATGTACAAAAAAGCCCCTCAGCAAGGTGTTCAAATTCATTTTGCAGCCGCAGCCGGACCAACTATGGGTATTGTGGCTCCATATATTGTAGTGAGCTCAGGTGAGAGTGAAAAGTACGATCCCACTGTCCATACATCACCCAGTGCCATACAGGGTTCAGGAAGACTTTTCGAAGGTTTGTGTTTCGGACATATAGTGCCTGGTGCAAATGCAAAAGCTTCCACTATTTTTGAGTTTGGAACTTTTAGGAAAAGTGTAGCTGGAGTAGAAATAGGAGTTATGGCTGAGGCTTATGCCCAAACCATCATTCTGGTCCCTACTCAAAGAAATAGGGCGGTATTTACATCGGCCTTTTTCACCTTATTCTGGGGCTCCAGAAAGTAGATGATTTAGAGAGAAAGAGAAGGATGATAGAACTTCCTACAGTCTCAAAAGAGACCACCAAAATAAAAAAACCAAACTGGCTTCGTGTAAAGTTACCGGTTGGCAAAGAGTACGCGCAGGTCAGGAAAATCGTGGATGAAAACAAGCTCCACACTATCTGTGAAAGCGGTAACTGCCCAAATATGGGCGAATGCTGGGGAGCGGGTACAGCCACTTTTATGATTCTGGGCAATGTCTGTACAAGAAGCTGTTCTTTTTGTGCCGTAGCAACTGGACGGCCTCCAGAGTATGATCAAGAGGAGCCAACCAGAGTTGCCGAGGCTATTCACACAATGGGTGTGAAGCACGCGGTGATTACGTCAGTCAACCGTGACGAGCTGAAGGATAGAGGTGCTGAAATCTGGTACCAAACTGTAGTAAAAGTGAAGGAGCTCAGCCCAACTACTACGATAGAGACATTGATTCCGGATGTAAAAGGAAATTGGGATGCGCTATACCGCATGATTGAAGGAGGGCAAGAGGTGGTTTCTCATAATATGGAAACAGTGGAAAGACTGTATCGACCTGTGAGACCTCAAGCTAAATATGCCAGAAGTTTAGAGCAAACCAGACTGACTAAAGAAGCTGGCAAGAGGACTAAATCTGGTATTATGCTAGGCTTAGGAGAGACACAGGATGAAGTACACAAAGCCATGGACGATTTGGTAGAGAATGGGTTGGATATTCTGACCCTCGGCCAGTACCTACAGCCAACGAAAATGCACATCGAAGTAGCGGAGTTTATTCATCCGGATCAATTCGAAGCATACAAGGAGGAAGGGCTTAAGAGAGGTTTGAAATATGTCGAGTCTGGGCCTTTAGTCAGATCCTCGTATCACGCAGAGAGACACGTCAACGTCCCTATTTAGGTTAAGCCCATATTTATTGGTTAAATGCAGCGCTCCAGGTTTGGAATGAGCTTCTTTCATTGCCGTCCTCATCGAGCAATCCAGTATCTCGCCAAATTTGACCCAAATCTTTGACCTCTACGGGAAAGGTTTCCCATAGTGCATCATAATCTCTGTGTGCCCACCAAATGATGAACTCATATTTCTGTTCACCTGCATTCTCCAGAAGCAACTCTAAATAGTCATTTTGACTTGTGGGACTGCCACTAATGGAAACATTGAGATTTGGTATGATGAGATTTTCCGCTATCTGACTGGTTTCTACAAAAGCAATGGGCTTTTTGATCTGGTCATGAAGAAAGTCAAAAGTAAGCTGCATTTCCTCTTTTGAGCTTTGGTTCTTAAGAAAAGGATAAAAGCTGATAGAAGCAAAATCCATCTGATTCACCCGGCTTACTATTTGGTCTACATAGACCTCACTATCTGCGATATCAGGCTCAAATAGGTTGTGAAGAGAAATGGATTCCGAAATTGGAAGATCTGGATAATTTGAAGCCATGGAACTCTTTACTGCATCCATTAACTGCGTATAACCTTCCCATTTCTCGGGGCTTCTCAGCCTTAGTTCGTTCACCTCTATAGCGATGACTAAATAATCAGGATTAAAAAGGCCCACTAGATAATCAATGTGTTTTGTATAGGCCTGCTCTATCTGGTCATCCGCAAGAGACGTGTATTCAGGTATTGAGCCGTCAAGGTCTGCAGCTAACTCGTCACGATTGGAATTGAGAATACTTACCGAAATCAACAGATCTTTGCCAGCGATTTTCTTATTCGCCTTACCTATTACCTCATTGGTAAAGGCTGTTGGTAAAGTCGAGTCGTTGATCCATGCATTCCAAGGAATATTGTTGTCAATATGCTCGACGTAGATATCGCCATGCTCCGAAAGAAAAGCGTATGTATCATCTACATCTTGCTGAGTGGGACCAAAACTCCAGGAGGTGAAGCCCATTTTGAATGTTCTCCCTGCATTCGAAACTGTATCTGATTCTGTAACGGTATTGTCAGGAGCCACCTGGTCTCCATCATCATCGCAAGAGATCATGAAAGTGACCAATAATCCTAGGCAGAGGTTTTTGAGATTCTTTCTCATGGCGAGTTCTTTTATTCTTTACAGCAGATCCCTTGAATACCCTACTAGAAATTTAAGCAGGAATAACATTAATTATCCATAGCGATTATTGTCTCCCAAGCAGTTCGGCACGATTTTAGTTGTTTAATATGTAATGAGAACACTAATTTCATCCCTCATATTGATTTCTGCGTTTGCTATTTCTTGTCAACAATCCGAAGTGAGGCCAACTGAAGATTTCTCCATTAGTAATCAGCGATGGGTGTTGGTAAGAATGACCGGAAGCTTTCAAAATTCTGAAACTACAGGCTCTGATATGGAATGGCAAGAGACCTATGATCTCACCCAGGTTGGATCGTTTGTCAAAACCCGTATAACCACTGAGAGTACGCTTCAGGCTTCTGGATCATATCGAATAAGGGAGTTGACTGATGGGCTTTATGTTGAATTCACTTACCCTGAAGAAAGCACATTGATAGGCAATTGCTCCAGTGATTTAATCGAACTCCTAAGATTCCAAGATGATAGGCTGTTCAGCACCTGGCAGGCTTGTGATGGTCCAGGCCTGGAGTATCTGCAATCAAACTAAAGTTAAGGTTTGGTAAGAGGTCTGTTACTATTTGAATGAGTCCAACATGGTTTCAATCTCAACGTTACCCAGGAAGGATGTAAGCAATTGATTATCCTGGTAAACAAAAGTTTGAGGGAACTTTAATGGCCCAAAAGTTTTAAAAGCTATTTCAGGGTCAATCCAAAAAGAGTAAGATGCATTGTGGGCCATCACACCTTTTTGTAGCAGAAAATAAGAAACCGCTTCTTCCTCCTCGAATGATACAAACCAGAGTTGAATGCCGTCAAATTTGTCAAGATTGGCCACAATGCTGGCAATCTCCTCCTGGCAGTGCTCACACTCGCTATTGAAAAGCATCAACACTGTTTTACCGTTAAAACCGTTGGGAGCTCCGCCCATGACAGGTTTCAACACCCTGTTTACCCCGGTTAAAGTTTGAAAAGAAGGCTTAGATTCCTTTTCTGGAGCATCTTCTCTTAGGAGATACGACAATAGCGCCCCCAAGCCCATTACGACAATAGCCAAGAATAAATTTCTCATCCTCTCTTTCTGCCTGAAATTAACTTTTTCAACACATCAAAATATAATGTGATAAATAGTACAAGCGTCATGGACCAAATAACCAACACATTGAAGGTCTTGGTACTGATTATGGCACCTAAGAAATGCTTCTCAGGATAGTAAAAGATAGTTCTGAAATCAAAAGGATGCGATGGCGCAGGCTTTGCGTAGATAGGGTACACCTTTTGCACTAACTCATTGCCTTCTCGTACCACTCTCTCAGAAACACTTGTGTTTTTCACCATTAGGGATATTCGCTTGTTGTTATAATCACCTTTCAAGTCCAGGTAGGCCAATCGGGTTTCCTCATCTGATGAGTTTTCAGCCAAGTAGCTTTCACGCTTTTCATCGGCCTTTTTCCTGCGGTTGTTATAAAACTTTCGTAGGGCATCCAAAAATGTTTCCAGGTCTTCAGCCACTTTTTGATCAAATGATTCGGGAGCGATCCTGGAAATATCAAACTGTCCCTGTCCGACGACTTGAAGTTCTTTCGAAATTTCATTTTTTAGCGTTTCAAGGGCATCCTCATATCTTTCTTGGTTTTGTCCCTTACTGGCCAAAGCTGATTTCGAAAGCGCCAAAACCTGAGGAATATAATTCACACTTTTATATTCCGCATTAGCCATGTCGCGTTCCAAAGGATACAAAGGCTTATTGTAGTCATTGCTCACAAATTGATCAACTGCCATTGCCTCAAACGCCCAACGAGAAGCCATTACTTCCCCTATGATGGGCACCTTGTCCCTGGTCGTGATAGTTCCATTCAGCTTATCAAAACTCACTACCACGCCACTCAGAATCAGCTGAGGAATGATTAGTAGGGGAATAAGGATGTAAATGGTCACAACAGAATTGAACGCCGAGCTAATATTCAATCCCAACATATTGGCAAAGCATGAGGTACTGAAAAGAATAAGCCAATAAGAAAAAGTCATGGCCTTAATCTCTAATATGGCCGTTCCAATAACCGCAAACAGAATCGTCTGAATCGCTGAGAGTCCAAATAGAAGTAGGACTTTTGAAAACAAGTAACTGGACCTGCTCAGATTCAGAAAGGACTCTCGTTTCAATATCATCCTATCTTTTATAATCTCCTCTGCACTAACTGTCAAGCCCATGAAAAGAGCTACAATAACGCTGATAAAGAAAAAGACAGGGATGTTCAGATTTTCCTGAAAACTATATGACTCCCCATCAGGACTATACCGCACAATAAATGCCAAAAGAAAAGCAAGGAATGGGGCCTCTAGCAAGTTGATAAAAAGGTATTGCTTATTGCCAATCTTGGATAAGAAGTCTCTTTTCAGAAAGACTAACAACTGCTGTAGTTTGCCTGGCACCTCCAATGTGTTGGGAGGGTTTTCTTTGACCTCCTCTATTTGCTCAAGGGTTACTCCTTCCTTAAAGTACCCATGCCATTGCTGAGCAGTGATCTTGCGCTTGTTGGTAAACTGACCGTATTCATCTACTACCTTGGTCTCGATGATATTGAAAATCTGTTCTGGATTTACGTTGCCACAGGTAATACAGGCACTCTGCTCCCGTCCAACATGATCAACAATAGTCTTGAAGTAGGTTACTGCATCGACTGGATCGCCATAGTAAATCTGGTACCCACCTACATCCAAAATGATCAGCTTGTCAAACATTTTGAAGATGTCGGAAGAAGGCTGGTGAATTACCACAAAGATCATTTTGCCTTTCAATGAAAGCTCCTTCAAAAGGTCCATGATATTTTCACTATCTCTTGAAGACAGCCCACTGGTAGGCTCATCAACAAACATGACCGATGGCTCTCTCAACAGCTCCAAGCCAATATTTAGGCGCTTACGTTGACCACCACTAATAGTCTTTTGGAGAGGGTTTCCCACTTTCAGGTCTCTCCTTTCTTTCAAGCCTAATGACGATAGTACTTTTTCGACAAGGTCGTTGAGTTCACTGTCAGGTACATTTTTAAAACAAAGCTTAGCGGCATAGAACAAATTTTGATAGACGGTTAAGTCCTCGATGAGCAGATCATCTTGTGGCACATATCCCACAATTCCTTCTGCCTTTTTCGAATCATTGTGAATGTCTATGCCATTGATGCGGACGGTACCCTCAGATGGCTTTTCATTACCATTGAGAACATTGAGCAGTGTGGATTTACCTGAACCACTACCGCCCATTATTCCGATGAGATTGCCGTTTCTCTCGGAGAATTTAAAATTGACTAGACCTAAATCTCCATTGGGGAATCGAAAGCTTATATCGTCAGCGACAAAGGATAGTTGATGCTCTGTCGATTGCTTGTGGAAGCCACTGATTACTTCACTGAAATAAATTGGACTCATGTCCTGGCCAACACCTCTTATGGAACTACCATTGGTGAACACCCTTACTGTCTCCGGGAGCAATACCTGACCATTCAAGGCCATAGAAGAAGTTCCGACGTACTTGACGAAGTAAAGGTCTATACCAGGCACATTGAAGAAGGCTAGAAAGCCGCCGGGTAATCTTCCGACCTGAATCTGATGTGCCTTAATATCTCCTTGATGCTTCTCCGATACGATCAATGCACTTTTGGCTGCAAACTGATCAGGTTCACGCGATTGAACAAAAGACTTGAGATGATCTACAATCCTCGTGGCAAAGTTGAGGCTATTGCCAATTATATAAAGCAGATTTTTCTCTCGATCACTGATCTTACCATCTGCCACAATCAACTCGAGCAACCTGAGTAAAACCACCAACTTCTGCTCTTGCTTCAGCTCTTTATTGACCTGATAGCTCAGCTTGATAATTTCTTTCTCCTCATTGGTCTGGCTATCATCAGACCCCTCCGCTACCAGTTTATCAAAAAACGCGATGTACCGCTTGCATTCGTCGGCACTTACATTTTCCTCTAAAAACTTAAGCACTGCGTCTCTTTCAGATGATGTCACATCATCCTCCCTGGCTACAATCACCAGTAACTGCAGTATGGTTTTTAAGAGCTGATCACTCATATTGGTGGGGGTTTAGGTCGAATAAAAAAAGCATTGAATCTCTCCAATGCTTTTTAATGAAATGTCTTAAAAATTAGGAGATTAGAGAAGCTCTAATTCTTTTCACCTCCTCTGTCAATCTTGAAATTACGTCTTTGGTAAGCTGGAAATCACCCGTGTTAGAAGAAATCTGCTCTTCTACTACCGTCAAATCCTCGTCGTAGATAGCCTTCAACTTTTCAAGCTCTCCAGTAAGATCAGTAATGGTCTGATTTTGCTCAACTTCCTTCATTACGGTAATTAAATCCTCAAGTGTCTTCTTCTGATCTATCACAATCTTTACAAGCGGCTCAAGAATCAAGTTTCTGCTAGCTTCAGGAAGCAAATCGTCGGGATAAGTGTCGATCACCATTGTTGAAATGTAAAGGCCTTCAACAAATGAGCCTCCTAAAGCGACAGCTGCCAGGTTGATTCTGTCAAGCGTCTGCAGTCGCTCACCAGTCACAGCCATTACTTCATCAATCAGCACAGCTAATGAATCTCTTTGGCCAATGTTTTCTTCAAACCTTGTGATCAAATCAATGTCAATAGCAGAAGCAACACCAATGACCTCAGCCAATCTTTGGCAAACTTCAACTGAAGCAAAAACATCTTCAGATTGATCATATGATGACAAGTACCCTATATCTGTAGCATACACTCCCAGGTTCAAAGCAGCCTTATCAATAGAGGTAGTGTACCTATCTGCATTGTCCAATGAGTTTACAAGATCTGAGTTAAAATCACTTCCTGTTGCCATCAAAAGGAATGGAACCTCAGATGGAGGTGGAAGGTCTTTGATGTAAGTGTCTATATCGCTGGCTATTTCTTCTTTGGCCGCAGCAAACTCTTCACTAGCTGCTGATTGCTGCTCAGAGCCGCCTCCACAAGCCCAGAAAAGAAACA
>CAZZHO010000202.1:0-7747 GCA_964653795.1 uncultured Roseivirgaceae bacterium
TCTGGGTTATGCCTGGAGAATTTGTACTTAATCATTGAATCAGTCTTATAGCTCGTCGTTCTAAGCCAACAAAGAAGAGCTATAAGACTGATTCAATGATTAAGTACAAATTCTCCAGGCATAACCCAGAGTTTGCCCAAACCCTCAGAGAGCGGGTCTACGGCTATTTCGCAGAAAATCAATTGGATAGAAATGGTGACTACCGAATGGTGGTTAAAAGTGCCATAGCCTTATCGCTATATCTTGTTCCATTCGTAATTGTTCTTACTGCTGGCTTCACTGATCTCTGGATACTCTTTTCATTATGGTTTGTAATGGGGATGGGTAAAGTATTCATTGGAACTTCAGTGATGCACGATGCTTTGCATGGCTCTTACTCTTCCAAGAAATGGGTGAATACTTTCTTTGGAGCATCTGCCTGGATGGTGGGTGCAAATCCTAAAATGTGGAAAATACAGCACAATGTCCTCCATCACACTTACACCAATATTGAACATGCCGATGAGGATATCTCACCTCGATTTGTATTGAGATTTACGCCGCATCAAGAACGTCGATGGTTTCATCGATTTCAGCATTTATATGCTTCTTTTTTCTATAGTCTATCTATCATTTTGTGGGTGACCATCAAGGACTTTAGGAAACTGGCAGAATATCAAAAGGAGGGATTGGTGAAGAAGGGCGGTGAGTCAAGAGTTCTGCTCACTAAAATCATTTTACATAAGATACTGTATTTCAGCTTTTTCCTGGTCTTACCAGCGTTAGTCTTGCCTTTCTCTTTCGGTATGGTATTGCTTATGTACCTTTTTATGGAGGCAGTCACAGGGCTGTTGCTGACACTAATATTCCAGTCAGCCCATATTATGCCTGATGCTAACTTTATTGAGCAGGAAGAGGAGCAGATAGAGGAAGACTGGGTAATCCATCAATTGACCACCACCACCAATTTTGGAAGGTCCAATAAAATATTGTTCTGGTTTACTGGAGGGTTGAATTTCCAGGTTGAGCACCACCTGTTTCCAGATATATGTCATATCCATTATCCCAAGATCGCGGATATTGTCAGGTCAACTGCCAAAGAGTTCGGATTACCTTACCACGAGATAAGATCATTCCGATCAGCTCTATTGAAACATTTTGAGATGTTGCAAATATTAGGAGCGAGAGATCATGTGGCTAATAGAGTCTTGGCCTAATTAAGTTTGGCACTTATAGGATTGTTAGTCTCGGTAATTAGGAGCATATTTATATAACAATCTAACCTTATAATTATGACTAACATACTTTATGTCATCGGTCTCATATGTGCCATATGGGTCATTTTTGATGTTTGGACAAAACAAAAAATGGACACAGGAGGAAAAATCATTTGGACGATTTGTGCATTATTCTTCAGTGTCATTACCGCTATAGTTTACTACTTCATGAAAAAGAGATAGAGATAGGGAGCTTTTGCTCCCTTTTTTATTTCCACCCTTAACTATATCCTCTTTCCCTGAGATACCCCCTTGTCCTAGAATACCTTCTTTGTCCTTCCTTGTCTTAGAATACTCTGATTTCCTACCTCGACGGTATTGGCTCTAAAGAACTAGCTTGAAGTATTAGATGTTAACAGAGAGTAATACACACCACTCAACAAAGAGTGTAAGCGTGAATTGCGTTTAGTTATTAATTTCGGATTCGATAAAATCTGGATTACAGAATGGATAGCAAAAGCAGAGATTTCTTATATAAATACCTAAACAACGCCTCACCTACAGGATTTGAATCCAGCGGGCAAGAGATTTGGCTCGAATATGTCAAACCTTATTTGGACGACTATATATCCGATACGTATGGAACAGTCGTAGCCGTTACGAATCCAGACCATCCATATAAGGTGGTTATAGAGGCACATGCCGATGAGATTTCTTGGTTTGTTAATTATATCAATGATAAGGGCTATATCTATGTGGTAAGAAATGGGGGCTCAGATCATCAAATAGCTCCTTCCAAAAGAGTCAATATCCATACTAAGAAGGGTGTGGTCAAAGGGGTCTTTGGCTGGCCTGCCATTCATGTGAGGAAAGAGAAGGAAGAATCTCCTTCCTTAAAAAATATCTTTATTGACGTTGGAGCAAGCTCGAAAGAGGAGGTAGAGGAGATGGGGATCCATGTGGGCTCGGTGATCACTTTCGATGATGAATTGATGGAGTTGAATGACCAATACTTTGTAGGAAGAGCCCTTGATAACCGTATTGGCGGCTTTATGATTGCGGAAGTGCTGAGAAGGCTGCATGAAAATAAGGTCAAGCTGCCTTTTGGGCTCTATGTGGTGAATGCGGTTCAGGAAGAGATTGGCTTAAGGGGAGCAGAGATGATATCCAGAAAAATTGCTCCAAATGTGGCAATCGTAACTGATGTGACACATGATACCAACGCTCCGATGTATGATAAGGTGAAGAGCGGTGACATCTCTTGCGGGAAAGGCCCTACACTATCGTATGCGCCAGCAGTGCAAAACAATCTCAGGGACCTGATCATCGATGTAGCGAATAGCAAGGAAATTCCTTTTCAGCGCTTGGCTAGCTCCCGATTTACGGGAACTGATACTGATGCATTTGCTTATTCTTCAGATGGCGTTGCCTCCGCATTGATCTCTTTGCCGTTAAAGTATATGCATACTACGGTGGAGACAGTTCACCGAGACGATGTTGAGTCAGTAATAAAGCTGATATATGAGACATTGCTGCGACTAGAGGATGGCCAGGACTTCAGATATATTAAATAGTCAACAAGTAATTGATCAGATGGGGCGGAATGTAGATCTGCCCCTATTTCCAAAACGGGTGGTTTCACTGGTTCCCAGTATTACGGAATACTTGGTAGATATTGGATTGGGAGACAGACTAGTAGGTAGAACCAAATTCTGCATTCGACCTAAAGCAGTACTAAAGAAAGTAAAGGTCATTGGTGGTACCAAGCAGTTTAACTTCGATGCGATTAAAGAACTCCACCCAGACCTGATTATAGGTAATAAAGAAGAAAATTATCAGGATGGGATTGAAATACTGGCTGAAAACTATCCCGTATGGATGAGTGACGTTCAGAATATGGAGCAGAACTATGATATGATGATGTCGCTGGGGGTAATTACCGGATGTGAATCTCAGGCGGGACTATGGGCTTCTAATGTCAGGGAAAATTTCAAAAAATATTATAAAAGATACTCTGGAAGGGTTCTTTACATGATTTGGAGAAAACCGTATATGGCTGCAGGCAGCGATACTTTTATCAGTCATGTTCTTGATTATTTAGGCTATGAAAATGCCGTTCTCCAGAGGAGGTATCCAGAGATTGACCCTTTTATTTTGGAGGAGCTAAAACCTGATCAGATATTTCTCAGCTCTGAGCCATTTCCGTTCAAAATAAAGCATGTTCAAGAGATGGAATCTCTCCAACCTTCAGCAAAAGCCAGGTTGGTCGATGGCGAAGCTTTTTCCTGGTATGGAAGTAGACTAGCCAAGGTGACTTTTGACTTCTGATTGTGCCTACCTGAGAAAAGACATTGCCTCTTCAACCATGGTTTTAGATCCAATATAGAAAGGAGCTCTTTGGTGGAATTCTGTGGGCTGAATTTCCATTATTCTTTCATGCCCATTGGTGGCTGCTCCACCAGCTTGCTCGGCTATGAATGCCAAGGCATTGCATTCATAGAGTAGTCTTAACTTGCCATTAGGAGCCTTAGAGGTTTTTGGGTATAGGTAAACTCCCCCCTTCAGCATATTTCTATGGTAGTCAGCAACCAAAGAGCCGATATACCTCGCTGTAAGCCCTTCTTTCTTGCAGTGTTCGATGTATCCTCGAGTGCCTTCCTCAAATTGGTGCCAACCTCCCTCATTGATTGAATAGATATTACCTCCATCAGGGCACTTCATGCTTGGGTGTGAGAGTACAAATTCTCCTAAAGAAGGTTCAAGCGTGAATCCATGGACCCCATTTCCTGTAGTATAGACCAGCATGGTGGAGGAGCCATAAAGAATGTAGCCAGCAGCAACTTGCTCTGTTCCTTTCTGTAAAACATCTTCATCTTGTACAGGTCCTCCAATAGGAGTCAATCTTCTATAGATAGAGAAAATTGTTCCGATTGAAACATTAACGTCTATGTTGGAGGATCCATCCAAAGGATCCATCGCTACCACATACCTACAGTTGGGATTAAGGTGAACGATCTCCTGCTCTTCTTCGGAAATAATAGCACAGGTCATGCCGCCATTTCGAAGGGCTCTGGTAAACCGTATGTTGGCAATGACATCAAGCTTCTGCTGGTCTTCCCCCTGTACATTCTGCGCTCCATATGCGCCCGCAATATCCAGTAAGCCTGATTTGTTGACCTCTCTATTGATGATCTTTCCAGCCAAGGCAATGTCCCTCAACAATTGAGAGAGCTCGCCAGTGGATTCAGGATACTCATCCTGCTTCTTTTTGATAAATCGATCAAGGGTGGTGCCGATGGGTAGGCCAAGACTAAATTTGTTCATTATTGCGGTAGAATAAGTCGCGAAAATAAGTTAATTCAATAATTTCAATCGTTTGCATACGTGATAATTTTTAAGTTCGGCGGCGCTTCGGTAAAAGATGCGAATTCCATCAGAAATCTCGCAGAGATATTAAAAACGTATGAAAATCAGTCTCCATTTGTGGTTATCTCGGCAATGGGTAAGATGACCAATTTTTTGGAACGTATTGCGGAATGCGGGTACAATCAAAAGTCCGAGACTGGTCAATTACTCACCCAATTTCATGACCAGCATTTAACTGTTTGCAAGGACCTATGTTTAAAAGACCTGAGTCAATTAAATCGTTGGTTTGAGGAGTTGGAGGGCAATATCAATGCTAGCTCTTGCGGTTTCAGCGAATATTATGATCAAATCATTCCATTTGGCGAGTTATACTCTACTTATATTATCGCTAGCTATTTGAGCTCAACTTTACCACATGTTCAATGGATTGATGCTCGAGAAGTTATTGCCACTGATGACCATTTCAGAGGAGCTCAAGTAGATTGGGACGCAACAGGCCAGAGAATAGCTGATTTGAAGGTGAGAAAAAGTATTTACATCACGCAAGGCTTTATAGGTGCTTGTCAAGATTGGAAAATGACTTCTTTGGGTCGTGAAGGGTCCGATTATTCTGCGGCGATTTTTGCCAGCTGCTTGAATGCGGAGGAGGTTGTTTTTTGGAAAGATGTGCCCGGTATCATGAATGCTGATCCAAAACTATTTTCTAATGCAGAGAAATTTGATTTGCTGAGTTACCAGGAAGCCACTGAGATGACCTACTATGGGGCTAAGGTCATTCATTCCAAAACACTCAAACCTCTTGCACAAAAGAAGATCCCATTAAAAGTGAAGTCCTTCATTGAACCCTCGGAGGTGGGTACAACGATCTTTGAAGAAACGCAGGAAAAGTTTTTACCAACCTATGTCTTCAGGCCCAATCAAGTACTAGTCACGTTGAAAAGTCGCTCTAATGAATTCACAGATGAAAAATTGCTTATTGAGATCTTGACAATCCTCGATAAGATAGGGGTAAGGCTAAACATGATGCAACGTTCTGCTCTGTCATTCTCATTCTGTACAGATGATGAAGATGATGTTGTTGAGGAGATTCATCGCCATTTTCAGGGCAATTTTGAAATGTACTACAATGAGGGGCTGCAGCTAGCTACCGTCAAAAACTTCAACAAAGAATCCTTAGCATCACTTCCTTCCGCAAAGGAAGTCTTGTTGGAACAGATCACACGGTTTAACTACCAACGGCTGTTCAAAATTTAACTATAGCGTTTTAGAACGTTTTTAATGCTAGTCAAATAACTGGTACCAAATAAGTTGACATGAACTAGCAAGGGATATAGGTTGTAGATATCCACTCTCTCTTCGAACCCAGCAGCGAGAGGCCAGGCTTCTTGATAGGAATTATAAAATCTCGAATCAAATCCTCCAAACAACCGAGTGAACGCTAGTTCGATCTCTCTATTTCCGTAATAGACAGCCGGGTCAATCAGTACGGGATTACCAGATTCATCCACCAGAAAGTTTCCACTCCATAAGTCTCCATGTAGTAGCGATGAAGGCTCTGGGCTGAGTAGATCAGGAAGGAGTTTGTAAAGGTTCTGAAAGCTGTTGACCAGAAACTTGTCGACAAATCCATTGTGATGAGCTAATGTCAGTTGTTTTTCAAGTCGCTCTCCTATGAAAAAAGAAGTCCAATCTATGTTTTGAATATTGGATTGAGGAAGGCTTCCGATGTAGTTGTTGTGGTTCAGCCCATAATGTGATGTTTCTGAAAGCTGATGATGTTGTTCAGCTAAACCAGCACCGAACGATTCCCAGAACATTCGTTTTCTGCTCCCGGGAATGATGTACTCTGTAAGTAAGTAACTGCAGTTTTGATAGTCACCTGTATGAATGACGGATGGTATGCGGAGACTATTTGCTGCGTCTAGCATCTTCAATCCTTTGCCTTCTGCTTCGAACTGATCGCTTAGCTGGTCCTTCCATTTCAGAAGGAAGAGGCCTTCATTTGTTTGCAACTGGACTACCTGATCTATACAACCTCCGGATAGTTGCTGAATACCTTGGAGCTTAATAGGTAGGCCTTTGGCTTGGAGAAGTATTCTTTCAAAGAAGGAGAAAGTGCCGGACATTATACTCCAAGCTCTTCGATCATCCTTTTGATAGATCGATCAAGAATTTCATAGACCTCAGTGAAATCTGATTGGCCTCCATAGTAGGGATCGGGCACGTTGCCATCATTGACTTGAGGGTCAAAGTCCCTCATCAATAGCACTTTGTGTTCTTGACTCCCTGAGATAGCGAGCAAGTCTTCATAGTTAGATCTATCCATTGCTACCAGGTAATCAAACTGGTCAAAATGCTCAGGTCTCACTTTTTGCGCCAAATGGGGCGTTTCGATATCATGGTTTTTCAGTTCCTTTAGCGTTCTATAATCTGGTTTTTCACCGATGTGGTAGGCGGCTGTACCAGCTGAATCAGCTTTTTTACCAGGGACTAAATGATTGTAAATGCCTTCTGCCATAGGGCTACGGCATATATTTCCAAGGCAGACAAAAAGAATTTTCATTTTTTTTCCGACAGGTGGTTACTTTTTTTCTACTCGAGGTATTAACCTAAGCATAACACAAATTTATTCATACACCTGTTTGACATCTAAAGAAAAGTCCCGGCCATTGACCGGGACTTTCTTTTTTGTCTTTTTTTCTACAAAATGTCTGGTCTTGACGAACTCAACCTGACATTATCTGGGTCTATCTCACGCTAAATCCAAGACCAACAGTTAGTGTATTGTATTTCTGGAAAGCATACTCTGCATGAAGTGTCAATATTAACAACTTCATTCTCGCGCCAACATTGAATTTGGCACTTCCCGAGCTATACTCAAAATTGATCGGATCGGTTAGGACAGCTGATTCTGTGTCGTAAGTCCCTCTCAATGCGAATTCTGTATTTGACGTGAGGAATCCCACACCCGCGTATACAGTCAATAAGGCGATTTCTTTGGAGATGACGCCTTGAAAGGTAAAACCGCTTACGGTGAGTTCAGCTTCTTGATCGAGATTGTCTGGATCAATTTGGAAAGAGCTATTCAATCTATTGAATCCAACAAATGCTGATAGATCAAATGGCAATAGTTTCATGCCTGGTATCCATTGCTTCACGTCATGCATCAAGCCAAGACCGAACAT
>CAZZHO010000203.1:0-7741 GCA_964653795.1 uncultured Roseivirgaceae bacterium
TACCAAAATCTTCTGATAAACTGGCTAATTCCTGCTCGTTGGCCTCTATGTTATCGAATATCATTTTGGGTGATTCTGCTAAAAGTTAGTTGCCGTTACTACTATAGAAACAAAGCTATGCCACCATTTCTTTGTCAAATTGCATTAAAAAAGTCACAAGATTTTCATCTTTTTGGAGACCTAACTTTTTCCTTAAGCGATGCCTGGCAGTTTTTACGCTATCACTGGATATCCCAAGAATTCTGGATGATTCTTTTAGGTTCATATTCAAAAGAAGCAAAGCACAAAGTCTTATCTCAGCATTGCTGATGTTAGGAAATGCATGCTGAAGTGCAGGAAAGAACCCAGTATGAACTTCCTCGAAGCGCATTTTGAAATTCTCCCATTCATTGTCAATTCGCGAACTATCATTTAGCATCTTACCTACTTTAGAGAGTTCCCGAGAGGTGGTGGAGTCTGCATCTTTTCTTATCTCCTCAATACGTTTTGAAAACTGATCTATCAGATCATTCTTTTGTATGAAGTTCAGCGCATAAGAGGTCAACTCCTTGTTTTTGTGGTCGAGTTCTTGCTTAAGTTTTTCCCTTTGAACGTGGACTTTTCTAATACGAGACCTCATGATTAAAACAATCAGGATAATTAGTAAAATGGCAATAACCATTCCTGCTATAAGATAAATCTGAATAATTCGTTGGCTTGCTTGCTCCGTCCTGAGATCGGCTAATTCCTTTTCTTTCTGTATGACAGTGAAATTATTTTCCAACCGCTTTACGTCAGTTTCCTGTTTATTCTCGATTGATCTTAATTCCGCCTCATGATACTTTTGGAAATAAGCTAGGCTGTTATCTGTTTTCCCATATTCAACCTCCAGTGTTGATGCCACTTTGTAAGCTTCACTTAGTGTACTCTGGTCCTGGGAAGAATCTGCGTATTGAATCGCCAACTCATAGTTTGCCAGTGATTGGGTGTAGTTCCCAAGGTCTTTGTACATATTCCCTAGATTAATATATGATCCAGCCAGGTCCACATAATTTTTGATCTTGAGGTTAATCTCAATTGATTTCAACATGTAGTTGATACCTTCAGGCGTATTACCCAAATGTTGGTGGTTGAGTAATCCTAAGTTATTGTAGGTTGCTTGTAGTCGCCTTTCGTCTTTGCTTTGAGTTAATCGAATGTCAAGTGCCAGGTTGTTATAATATAAGGAGCTATCATAATCCTCCAGGCTGTTGTACACCAACCCCAGGTTATTGTAGCATATACCCATGAATTCGTAGTTCTCCGTTTCCATAGCGTTTAATGCTTTAAAGAAAGTGTCTTTCGCTCTGGGTAGCTCATCAATCTGCATGTATGCCAAACCTATGTTGTTCCAGCAATAGGCAACTCCACGCTTGTCACCCATATTTTGGTATACAATTATGGCCTCTTGTTGACTTTCGATTAGCTCAGCTGTTTTGCCCAAAACATAGTTAGCCCCACCTATTCTACGCAAGGAGGTAGCTAAACCCCTGTTATAATCTATTGCTTTGGCTTTATCCGCAATCTTCCTGCCTATTCTTTTTGTCAGCTCAGGGTATGTACGATAATGCCTGTAGATATAGCTATTCAACTTGTCGATTTGAGCAGTGTCCGTTGGTATTTCTTGATCAGACCAATAAAGCAACGTATCAAGAGCATTTTGAGCCGAACCTGAGATGGTCCAGAGTAAGATCAAGTATATCAGCGATAATTTTTTCATATCAGAAATTGACCGACAGCTTCCGGTCATTGTGCCAGGGCCTATCCTAAAGTTAAATGATTATTGAGGAATTTGGATTGGTGGGTGGGGCTATAAAGAATGGAACAAAGGACGGTTAGTTTTTAATCTTGTTGTATCGCTTCATGATTTTCAATACCCGATCGACGGGCAGTGCCTCTACGGTTTTTCCATTGAATCCGGTCATCGTTTCGGCTGTAAATAACGAATTGATGATAGCTTCTTCAGTTGCTTCGATGGTGGCCAGAAAAAGAGGTGTGACCTCTTCGTTTCTTAATAGCTCTGCTTTTCGGGTACTGGATGCTGATGAATTGGGTATCAGGTTTTCTTCTGCAGTGGACAAAGCAATCACATAATCACCGCTGCCGTTTGAGGCAATGCCTCCTGTTTTTGCTAGGCCCATCATCGCACGCTTGGCCAGGCGCTCAAGGTTTCGCGAGGACAAGGGAGCATCCGTGATGACCACCATCATACAGGAGCCATCTGCTTTTTCAAGAATTTGATTTTTGTAGGGATAGGTGCCTAGTTCTTTCGCTACAGGCACACCATTTATTTCCAGTACGCCTCCGAAGTTGGTTTGTACCAAAACGCCCACGGTGTAGCCACCTAAAGATTCGGGAATGAGTCTGGAGGAGGTGCCAATACCTCCCTTATATCCAAAGCATACAGTACCGGTGCCTGCCCCCACATTGCCTTCAGCGACAGGACCAGCAGCAGCACTCGAAATAGCCTCCAAAACATGCTCTTCAGTGATGTGCCTACCACGAATATCATTGAGTCGACCGTCATTGGTTTCACCGACTACAGGGTTAACAGACCTTACATTCTCATTCCCTTCCAGTCCTAACATGTAGGTAATCAGTCCATTGGAAGCAGTAGGTACACTGAGGGTGTTGGTGAGCACAATAGGCGTTTCTATGTAACCTAATTCTTTCACCTGGCTATAGCCGGCTAGTTTTCCGTAGCCATTCCCAATGTAGATCGCCGCAGGTAGTTTCATCTGATAAGGATTGCCTTGGTGGGGAAGGATAGCGGTAACCCCCGTCCGGATATCCTGACCCTGAATGAGGGTGGTATGACCCACAGAAACTCCTTTAACATCAGTTATGGTATTATTGACACCAGTTTGGAGAACGCCAATTTCAATACCGTAATCCCTTGCTCTTTTCGATTGCGCTGAACTATCAAGGTTTATCATGACATAGGTGAATACTATTAGCAGGAGAACTTTGGTGTATCTGTTGGATGATTTTGTAGCCATAAGATTAATATAGCAGATTCTCTTATTTGATAGAGAATTGTTGATTAGGAAGTTAATATTCTACAAAGCAAATACTCGCAATTTGCGTTGCAAATCATATATTAGAAATTGATACAAAAAGCATAGATTATTATGGGATACTGGGCAAAAACAAATGCAAAGTTGCTGACTGTTTCAGTTGGTGATTCTGGCCATGTTTGGGGTATAAATGCCAATTACGATGTTTTCAGGAAACCATCTTCGGGAAAATGGGATCTTATTCCATTGCCTGATGGCGTAGAGACCAAGTGCGTATCAGTAGGAAGTGATGGTCATTGTTTAATGTGTGATAGCCAAACTCAAATTATATATCGCTGGGACCTGGAAGGAGAGCAATGGCAGAAGTTTGAAAGTGGTCGATTCTTTAAACTGGATGTTGCCAACAATGGTCAAATAGCTGGCATTAGCTATGATGCTAAAGTGTATAAATACTTGAACGACCTTAAATTTTATGATACTAAAAATCTTGAGGATAGTAAGAAGCAATTACAGGCTATAGCTGTTTCCATTGGGGATGACGGCAACATTTTAATCATTGATCATTCAGGTCGTGTCTATAGATGGAATCGTCCCCCGTTTAATGAGCCTGGGGATTACTACACTGATATATCTGGGATATTGATTCGACCAGGAGTAAACAGAGTTGTCAAACATATATCTATAGCGAATGAATCCATGATCATGGCGGTTACCAGTGAGGAGAAAATTTATCGATATATAGGTGAAATGAAGTGGGCTCCTATTCCTTTCTGTGATATCAATGGAAATGGATTGGCAACACCAGGGGGTAATGAGATTATCGATTTTAGCACTGGTTCGGATGGCACTATGATGGCTGTTACCTCCGATTACAGTGTCTATACCTATATTCCGATTGATCCGCCCTCTACTACTTCCTGAGTTAAGACTGTACTGCAGCGAATTCTTCAATCAACCCGAACTGAAAGAGGTGCCAACGGTAATGCTGGTAGTGAAAAAACTCTAGTTCCTCCATATTGAATTCTCCCATGAGGTCATTGTAGCTTTTGAATGCAGGGTTGGTATCGAATAAATCATAGAATTTGGCAATGGCTGTTTCCAAGATTCCAATAGCTACTTCGATACCATCTGTACGAAGATCATTTAACGTAGCACCTTCCTTTGGCCTGTATTCAAATGGAGCACCCTTATCAATAAACTTTCTGAAGTAGAGCTGGCTCTTGTTAAGCTCGGCTGGAGGTTCTCCATGGCGCTTCATAGTTGTCTTGGTAACGAAAATGAGGTGCTCCACCATGTGATGAGCCGTCATGAGTCCAAAATTGGGAGCCTGATCGCCCTTCAGTGTTTTAAGTTTTGAAGGAAGCTCTTGGGTTAGAAATGTCTTATACCGGGGTTCCATACTTGGTTTTGAATTAAACTAGAATTTAGGAAAATTCTGTTACCCAGACTTCAACTTGTATAAATAGGGATTCCGACCAGGGCTGTCTTTTTGAAGTTTAGGAAGTCTTTCGAATAAGTCTGAGGAAAGCATTTTCTTTTGAAATCGGCTGCGATCGATTTTTTCCTGAAGTATGGTCTGGTGAAGATTATGTAATTCAGGCATGGTAAAGGGGGAGGGAAGTAGATTATATGTGATCAATTCCTTCCTAACATCTTCTTTCAACCTGTTTCTGGCTGTATCCAGGATTTCATGATGATCCATCCATATCTCCGGTAGCCCTTCGAAATCAAACCAATCTACCGCTTCTGCTAACTGACCCGCTACTGGATGTGTCTTGTTGATGTCCACGAGAGAATAATAGGCCAACGTAACAAATCGATCGTTCATCCAGGAATCATCATCCCATTCAACGTCCATTCTTACGGAATACTGACGGAACTCTTCATGAAATTTTCTGTCCTTTTTGCCAAATACGGAGAGAAACTTCATGTGAGGGTTTTGAATGCCCACTCTGTCTAGGAGAATTCTCCCAGTGGCATCTTCCACAGATTCATCCCTGAATATATGCCCTCCGGGGAGCATCCATTTATCGCCCATTTTGAGCATCAGACACTTCAGTTGGTCCTTTTCGTAGCCAATGATCACCACATCAATGGAGAGGTTGGGAAGGAAGTACTTTTCACCGTTTTGTAGGTATTCCTGAGGATCCATGCTGCAAAAATAGTATTTGTGGCGTTTTGTCACATAGTTAAATTCATTATATTTGTGACTTTTTGACACAAATACCCATTTATGAAAAAGATATTGAAAATCGCCCTCATTTCTGTTGGTGTAATTGTGCTGCTTTTGGTAGCGGCAGGCTTCTTTGGTAAGCGCTTCTTTGATTCCACCTTCCTTGATTTTGAGAGTGAGTATGTGGAGAAAACAGACTTTCAAAAGCTTATGAAGGATGGATACACCTTTCTAGATCGCAATGGGAATGGTGAATTAGATATATATGAAGATGATCGTCAGGCTTTGGAGAAGCGGGTAGCCAATGCTTTGTCGCTGATGACGATGGATGAGAAAATACACCTGTTAAAAGGGTCAGGAATTGCTTCCGCTATGGGGCAGACGGAACCTGGAGAAGGGATACCCGGAGCAGTTGGAACCATCGTGCCCACGCCGAGATTGGGACTACCCACAATTTACCTTTCGGACGGACCTGCGGGTCTACGTATCCTTCCAGAAAGAGAAGGTGAAGACAAAACCTATTACTGCACAGCCTTTCCAATAGCTACCTTGGTGGCATCCACCTGGAATGAAACCTTAGCTCAACAAATCGGAACCGCCATGGGTACTGAGGCCTTAGAGTATGGAATAGATGTCATATTGGGTCCTGGTGCCAATATCCACCGTCACCCATTGTGTGGACGAAACTTTGAATACTTCTCAGAGGATCCGGTTTTGAGCGGCAATATGGGTGCTTCCATTATCAATGGAATTGAGTCAAAAGGCATTGGCACTGCTGTAAAGCATTACGTAGCCAACAACCAGGAGACTGATCGGAATTTGAATGATGTAATTGTCTCGGAAAGGGCTATGCGGGAGATATATCTGAAGGGCTTTGAAATCATTGTCAACAAATCTCAGCCCTGGACCATCATGTCCTCTTACAACAAAGTAAATGGCACCTATACCTCACAGAGCAAGTATCTATTAACTGATGTGTTGAGAGGAGAGTGGGGTTTTGAAGGTTTGGTCATGACAGATTGGTTTGGTGGCGTAGACGCTGTAGCTCAAATCGCAGCTGGCAATGACCTGCTGGAGCCGGGCACCAAAAGACAATGGGACGCATTGATAGAAGGTCAGGAAAGCGGAGCCTTGAGTGAAGCTGACATCAATACTTCAGTGAGCAGAATTTTGAGTCTGATTCTGAAATCACAAAAGATGAAGGGATATGAGTACAGCAATGATCCTGATCTGAAGGCCCATGCGGCGATCACACGGCAGTCGGCATCTGAAGGAATGGTACTACTCAAGAATGATGGCACATTGCCGTTGAGAGATGTCAAAAATGTAGCATTAATTGGGTCTACTTCTTATGACTTTATAGCAGGAGGTACTGGCTCCGGAGATGTAAATGAAGCTTACAGCATCTCGCTCGAGGAAGGTCTTCAAAATGCTAGTATAGACTTCAAATCATCCTCAGAGCACCCTGAAGCCTCGATTAATACCGGCTTTGTGATCAATGAAAAAGCCAAACAGGCTTTTGAAGATTTCAAGGCTGCCAATGCCGAGGCTTTTGTGAAGCCAGAAGGGATGGAAGCGATTTTTACTCCTTTTATCGCGCCTGAAATGTCCTTGACTGATGAGCAGTTATCGGAAATCGTTTCTACAGCGGATGTTGGCATTATCACCATCGGTCGAAATGCTGGGGAAGGAGGAGACAGAAGAGAGGTTGACGACTTCCTACTTTCTGATGTGGAGCAAGAACTGATTGAAAAGACCTGCAATGCTTTCCACGCTGCTGGTAAGAAGGTAGTAGTGGTCATGAACATCGGAGGAGTCATAGAGACTAGCTCCTGGAAGGACAAGCCGGATGCTATTCTACTAGCTTGGCAAGGTGGTCAGGAAGGTGGTAATTCTGTTGCGGATATCTTAAGTGGGAGCGTGAACCCTAGCGGTAAATTGCCGATGACCTTTCCGGTAAACCTTGATGATCATGCTGCCAATAAAAACTTCCCACTGGATGGTGAGATCATTACGCTGGGGCAGCTCTTCAGTGGGTTGATCTTAGGTACAAAAGAGAGACCGGAGGAAGAAAGACTTAGAAATAAAGACTACACCTACTACGATGAGGGGGTTTATGTGGGCTACAGACACTTCGATAAGGAGGGGCTCGAGGTATCATACCCTTTTGGCTACGGACTCTCTTATACCGAGTTTGATTATTCAGATGCGGCCGTATCCCTGGAAAATGACACCATTAAGATTTCAGTTTCTATTACCAATGTTGGGGAGTTAGCAGGCAAGGAAGTAGTACAAGTCTATGCGCAGAAGAATAACACTAGTATTGATCGTCCGGATTTGGAGTTAAAGACCTTTGCAAAGACTGCAATACTGCCCGCAGGAGAAGGCGAGACTTTGACGATGAATGTACCTGCTAGTGAATTGAGCTACTGGGACGAAGAGAAAGCAACGTGGCTGTTAGAACCCGGTAAGTACAACATACTGATAGGCTCTTCTTCTAGAGACATCCGTCAGGAAAGGGAGATAGAACTCT
>CAZZHO010000204.1:0-7622 GCA_964653795.1 uncultured Roseivirgaceae bacterium
AAGAACCGAGAGAGACCCTAACACCGCCAAGACTCAAATATTAGTATTTTCTATTATGTATTAAAGCAATTCAATTACTTTTTTGTTCCAAGTGGATAAAAAATTAATGCAGCCGACATTCTCTGTTGTCCAGGTAGCGAAAACCAACTTCCTCGAGCTCCAACCACTAGCTGCTAAGAATCGCTCTACCTCTACCGGTAGCAAAATACTATTTACTCGATCCCAAGATTTGAGTATACTCTGGCTAATAAATTACCCACTTCTGGGTATTTCATAGTATCAAGGTGAAAAGGAACTTGCATCCATTAAATAGTGATCGAAGAAAAATATCGATCTAACGAAAAACATCGCCAAACCTCAATGAATTTAATTATGCAAATCATTTGGTATAACCCAGATTTGGATGAATATCAAAAAGGAACTACTCAGGAATTCGAGGAAACATCAAAAGCCAGCGAAAATCGAATACGGTTTTCTGTTCTCTATCAATTCAATGAAAATTCTAAAAAGCTTGCCGACAAAATTCTAAATTCATTGAATCTAGTGAGAGCCAATAGCCAAATGTAAGCTGAAGATTGCCCAATGATCCCTATTTTAGCCTATATGGCGAAATGGGCTTCATTCCTAGTGATTTTTTTTCTTGTCTCTTGCTCTCCAAGGGTAATATCATTTGTCAACGAGGAAGTTTACGATACGTCTAAGTCCTCCTTCATCATCCTCAACTTCAAAAACAATGAAAAGCAACTCTCTGCAGAAGGGCAATCTCTGAAAGAGCAAATAGAAAGCAACATCCTAGAGGAGATGTCACTTTTGGGCTTCAAAAAAATATCAAGACAACAACCTGACTTACTCCTTAGATACGAGCTAATCTCTAGCTTACGCACGAGAACCGATGTAAATCAAATTGCCTTTAGCCCCTATTCCCAAATCACAACACGAACCTTGCAAGAATCTGCCTTATTGATTGAATTATTAGACGAGCAAACCAGAAAATTGGTATGGCAAGGCAGCGTGGATCTCAAACAGTACACAAAGAAGCGAAAAGAGCGTGAGGCCTTGTCCACGGCGATTGCCAACATCTTCGAGTCTCTTACTTTAAAACCTCAGTAGTATTTCTATGAGCGAATACGGACTATTATCTGTAGTGCCTCCGATTCTGGCCATTGCATTAGCAATTCGTACCAAACAGGTCATCTTCTCCCTAATAACAGGAATCTTTGTTGGCTGGTGCATCATATATGATGGCAACATCTTCTCAGCTTTTTTAGGCACCATTCAATCGATGGTAGATGTGATGAAAAGTGATGGTAATACCAGAACTATCATTTTCACACTCCTGATTGGAGCTTTGATTCAACTCATCAGGACAGCTGGTGGTGTAAATGGCTTTATTGGCTTAATACAGAAAAGACTAGATGGTAAAAAGAACCCCAAGTCTGGGCTACAAGTAGCTGCTGGTTTAACCGGCTTTTTAGTTTTTATTGAATCCAACATCTCTATCTTGACTGTAGGCACGGCATTTCGTCCACT
Organism: uncultured Roseivirgaceae bacterium; assembly: GCA_964653795.1. GTDB lineage: Bacteria > Bacteroidota > Bacteroidia > Cytophagales > Cyclobacteriaceae > JAWPMT01. The sequence continues at coordinate 1,531 of CAZZHO010000204.1, forward strand.
TTTTGATAAATATGGTATCGCAAAAGAAAAGCTTGCATACCTGGCGGACTCCAGTTCCGCGCCATCCTGCATACTTTTCCCCATCAATGCCTGGGGAGCATATGTCATGGGCTTGTTAGCGGCCTATGATCATCTAGATCCATTTACCGCTTTGGTTTCCTCCATTCCATACAACTTCTACCCCATCCTGACTTTAATCATTTTATTCTTTTTTGTATCCACCAACAGGAGCTTTGGACCCATGAAAGAGAAGGAGCTTGAAGCAAAGCCGATGACTCCAACAGATACCAATACTGAAAGTGGTAAAGCCATGAATATGATTATCCCCCTGGTCATTATGATTGCCACAATGCCTCTTTTCCTCATATACTCTGGGTGGTCAGAAGCCAATGCTGAAATAGGACTTGGTGATAGAGTCTGGAGCGCTATAAGTAACGGATCAGGTTCATCTGCCGTCCTAAACGCCGTAACTACCGCATTGATATTTGCCGGAATCTTCTTTGGGTTCCAAAAACTGGTCAGCTTCAAAAGTTTCTTCGAAGAATCATTGAAAGGCATGAGTGAGATGTTAGTAATGTCCATTTTAATGGTTTTGGCTTTTGCTATAGGTAACATATGTGGAGAACTAAAGACAGGGCTCTATGTAGCTGAAGCCACCAAATCATGGCTATCGCCGGCATTAGCACCAACCTTAGTATTCGCTATTAGTTGCTTTGTAGCCTTCGCAACCGGTACTTCATGGGGCACTTTCGCTATCATGATATCTATCGGAGTACCTCTCGCGCAGGCAGTGGGTATTAACCCATATATCATCATAGCAGCCGTATTAGGTGGAGGTGTTTTTGGAGATCACTGTTCACCAATATCAGACACTACTCTAATTAGCTCTATGGCTACGGGCTCTGATCACATCGATCATGTAAGAACACAGCTACCTTATGCATTGGTGGCAGGTGGAATTTCTATGATTCTGTACCTTATTCTCGGCTTTTTTGTCGCTTAGGTTACCAAATTGACCATCTTACTAGCAAAACGCAACATTTAACGTTACAGTCGGTTTAGAATCATGTATTTACAAATGCTATAGAAATGATAAGAGCAACAATCTTTACCTTTTTTTTGATCATAGCAGCTACCAGCTACGGACAACAAGCAAAATTCCCAAGTACTAATGAGGATGTCTCATTTGATGGGAACGACCTAGTATCCTACTATGAATCTGATGCACCTCTGAAGGGGTCTACGAAATATGCCTACCAATATGAAGGGCTGAACCTGCAGTTCGCCAATCAGGAGAACCTCAATAAATTCAAGAATGATCCGGATAAATACATACCAGCATATAATGGCTGGTGTGCTATTGCCCTTACGCATGGCAACTGGATTAGACCTGACTTTAACCAGTACAAAGTACAGGATGGTCAGCTCCTTTTCTTCGAAGTTCGAGCGTTTTTCAACGGCAAAACCGCCTGGGAAAAGGATCCAGATATCAATAAACTAGTGGCCGACAAGAAGTGGCAAGAGTTATCTGATAATTAATTCTACGTTGAAAATGACATGAAAAGCCCCTTTTGGGGCTTTTTTTTATGTGTTAGAGAATATTTCTGGTAGGGTTTTTGGGGTATTAGCTGTATTTAATTGACATATTCCTAGAAAAAACTGAACTTTACAGCGTAATCAGTATGAACACTAACTCAAAAAGAAGTAGACTAAAGACAACTCTGCTAGTTGCTATCTACGCGCTGCTCATGACATTTTTTATGGTCGAAGACCAGAGCATCTCTGAGACTATTATTCAGAACTTCCATAGCCTGAGTATCTACAAGCATTTTTAAATTTTCAATTAATTGAGACCTCCTTTCAAGCAAAAGCATAAGCCTGAAACGAGGTTGGCAGTAGATTGAGGCTAGCGGGGCCGATGGTCAGGTATGCGAGAGGAATGTAGTGAGGCAGGCAAAAGCGGTGGGAAGTGAGGCTCCCTCCTACTCCACCACTTCCATTTCTTGCCCAATACTCCTAAGCTAGTTCAGACTGATCTCAATCATGTCCAGTGATTCATCAAACAAAAATCTGGACTTATTGTAAGACGGTATTCCCAAAAATCCAGAACCATTAGAAAAGCCATAAGGCTCGGAGGGTATGCCCATGAAATTGGTATTCAGCTCTCCGTCGCTGTTGAGGTCGTGATACAATATCACCGCGTACTCCCCGAAGGCGATATTATCGAAAGCAACCTCATGGGTATGGTCCGTGACTTCCACTTTGGTAGCAGCCACCACCTCGTCAGTAGTAAAAGTTTCCTTGCTATCATACACCGCAATCATCAAATTGCCTTTCAACTTGTCAATGTTTAATACCCGCACCTTCAAATCTTTTTGCTGAGCTGAAAGTGTGTGACAAACTGCTATTACTACCAGAATAAGTACTAATAATTGCTTCATGCTATTCTATTCTAAGATGGTGGACAGGGTTCTCCTTGATGGCTCCAATGAGCTTGAGTCCTGAGCTGGCTGAGACCATAGCCAGCACCAATGCCACCGGCCCTAGAAAGTGCTTAACTGAAATATTGATGTGATATGCGTAAATGATGTCCAATAGATTGTCAATAAAAAAGTATCCTCCGGTAAGTCCCAGCAAAGCTGCTATCCACAAAACATGCATAAAGGGTTTGTTGAGATGATAGGCCACCTGCCAAAAATCTGCTCCCAGCACTTTTCTAACTCCAAGCTCTTTGTACTTCCGTTGGACAGCCAAGGCAATGGCGGAATAAAAGCCCACCAGTGACATTACCAACGTGGCTATTGCGACAAAAGTATTGATTCTTAGAATGATATGATTGGTTTCTTTCAATGGTAGAATGGCATCTTCCTGGAAGAAACCCGTATAAAGTCTATCGGAAAAGGTAGCATTCCACACATTGCGGATTGTTGTCTCTTGATCGCCCCTAGTTCCACGTCGAAAAGCAACAGTACAATACCGAGCAAGCTCTGAGACTGAAGGAAAAATCACCACAGGTTGTCGCTTATTATTGAGCATAATAGAGCGAAGGTTGAAGTCTTCGGTGATACCTATGATCTCATAGTATTCACCTTTGTATTTGACCCTTTTGCCCAGAGGTTTCTCTCCCATTTGGTTGGCCATCAGCTCATTGATCAAAATCACCTTCTTTCGTTCAACTTCCCTAAAGAAACGACCTCCAGCTAACTTAATTCCTATTTGTTTAGCATACTTTGCTCCCAGATTCAGGGTAGCTACACTCCGAGGAAACCCATCAAATACCAGTTCCTGGTTCTGATATCCGAAACCCACAAGATCCGTCGTATGATTTATCTGTTCTACCTCAGGCATAGTGCCAAGAACAGATAGAAGTTTGGTATAGTCCGCTTCAGAGGTTACCGGCAGATTGACAATATTGCCAACCTGAAATCCATTGTCCAGGTTTTGCTGATATCGATCATTCTCAGCGAATACTAGAAGGCTAAAAAGGTTATAGGTGCTGATGGTAAACTGTAGAACCAATAGCAGCGGCAGGTACTTACGAGCTGATTGCTTCCAGGCACCCCTAAAAATACTTACTGTGCTTACTTTATGGACTTGCTGTAAGGGCACCAACACCACAATGGACAGTACCAGCAAAACGACAAGTGAAAGAAAAGCAACTAACGAAGACAAGTTTTCCCAATGAAAATCTACAATCTCAAAAGGAAACATAGCATTGTATTCTGGGAAAAGAACGTACGAAATACCAATAGCCAAACTCAAAGCCAATAAGAGATAGAAAGCGTTCTCAGACAGCAATTGCCAACCAAACTGCCTTCTATTGGCACCTAGTGTCTTCTTTAGCGCTACTTCTTTTATTCGTTTGCCGACAAGAGTTAGGTTGGTATTGATAAAGTTGACGCAGGCAAGTAGCAAAACAAAAAAGGCTGAACTTACTGTACCAATAACCGAAGCTGGATGCAGTACGCCTTGAAAAACATTAGCTCTGATATAGTTGACTTTTGCAGGCCATGACCAAAGACTATGGATCGCATAATTCGTAGCGAGTTTATCCTGATTGTACTTGTTTTGAATGGAAAGCAAAGATTTAAGTGATCTTTCGATCTCTCTTTCCGTAGATCCGCCAACAAATGTGGCATCTACCCATAGCGACCAATCTGAGACATTTGCACTTTGAGTATCCAGGTAAATCTGAAAAGGCAATAGCAAATCGAAGTGGAAACTGATATTTTCTGGCAACGAGGATATGACACCTGTCACCAGGTAAGTCTTACGGCTTTCACCAATTACAAGCTCCAGTTCTCTACCCACAGGATTGGAAAACCCAAAAAGCTTTGTGCTTAACTCTTGGCTTAGCAGCACCGACCTTTCATTTTTAACTAAATGAGCCTTTTCACCAGTAGATAGTGGAATTGAAACCAGGTCCAGAAAAGAAGGATCTACATACCCTACGGTCTGAGATATTAATTCAACATCTTTTCTAACTCCTACCTCACCATACTGGAACCTTCCGGCAATAAGCCCTTCGTTACTATTGAGGTTCTCTGCCAATGCCGCAGGTGTCCGACTATTTTCATGAAGATCATCCCCAATCTGCAACATAGGATTGATCTTGTAGACCTTTTGGCCACTAGCGAAAAAATGATTGAAATTTTGATTGAAGTTGAGATTGAAAAATGCGATAACCATTACTGAAAAAGCAATGGCCAGGCTTACAATGTTGGCGCTGATATAGAACCAGTTGTTCTTGAAGTGGCGCCATGTCATTAAAAAATGTATGGTATTCATGGGTTTGACCTTTTTTTGACCAAACTCCTACAAGCCAAGTTCAGGATCGTCCAAACGGACCGGATTGGACTACTTTATACTATTTTTTTTCTTGAATTCTGAAGGCGTAACCCCTTCGAGGCTTTTAAACACCTGATTGAAGGAGGACTTGGAACTAAAGCCACACTGCAGAGCAATACCCAGAATGGAAAGGTGATGGTAATCATCACTAAGCATCCTGGTTTTGAATTCCGCTACCCTGGCCTTATTGATAAACTCGTAGAAGGTGACATTCAGATCGCTGTTGAGTACTTGAGATAAATGATGCTTGGAAGTCCCGAGTTGGCTGGCCAATGTTTCCAATGATAGGTCTTGATTCAGGAAAAGTTGCTCTGCAGTCATCAATTTCTCTAAGCGCGCCAGTAAGTCTTTTGATTGCGCTGGTGAAAGTCCCGTCCGCTCGTACTTCTTCTTTGGCTTTGCCTCAGTAGACATGGCAATAATAGGTTGTCTTAAGCCAAAAAATCCCACCACAAATACATTGACCATGATGATCGCCGCCAGCACCTGAAAGCTTATGATATAGTCTATGATCTCAAAAGTGGCGAACCAAATCACCACATAGCTAATGATAAAGGCGAGTAATTCAAGTATAATCCAATGACGAAGCCAATCCAGCGTCAACTGCTCGATACTGGAAAACTCATTGAGAATGGCCTTTCTATGTTGTTTTAGTTTAAAGAGTGATACCAGCGGATAAACAAAGGAAGTAATGGCCAGACCTGAGGAATAGTTCTGCAGGAAGAAATGGCCTGAAGTAACATGGATGAACCCTTCATAAACGCTGAACTCCTTCGGATTGAAATAAAGCTGGAAAAGTACCAGATAAGTCAAGAAGGGAATAGCATGTAGTAGCAGCTCTTTGACTGTCAACTTTTCGCTGGTAACCGCTTTGACATACAGGTACAACAATGGGGCACTTAGAAACTGTAACAGCCCCCCTGTAATCATCAATCGCGGGTGGTCTCCGGTTTCACCAATGAAGTTCAAGTAGAAAAAGATTAGATGTAGCGAGCACATAGCCATCCAAACGACCAACAGGTAGTCCACCTCCCGCTTCTTCGCTTTGGAAGCAGTCAGCGCCATAACCATTAGCGCCTGCCCTACACCGATGAAATAAATTGCGTTCAAAATCGTACCCAGTATAAACAAAAAAAGCGGCCGAAGCCGCTTTTCAATTTCTTGTAACAGAAATTACTTCGTTACTGTCATTGTGAAGTTAATCACCAATTCATTATCAGTGCCATCACCTGTTAAATCGCCAT
>CAZZHO010000205.1:0-7602 GCA_964653795.1 uncultured Roseivirgaceae bacterium
TTGTTTTTCTCCAGAAGGGAATATGCTATTTGTGTAAGCTCCTCTACAGAGTAATTCAGTGGCATGAACATGAGCTCAGCGCTATTCTTCAATCGCTCGAAGTGCTCTTGAGATTTGAATACCTTATAGTGATTTTCAGTCCTGTAAGATCTGATCCCTTCTAATACCCCAGTACCATAATGCATGGTTTGGGAAAAGAGACTCACATTGGCCTGATCAGCTGGAATCCAGCTGCCATCAAGGAATACTATGGTGTCTTTTGTGAAATACATATTAAAAAAAAAACGCCATCCTTTCGGGATGGCGTCTTGTAATTTCTTTTGATTACATCGTTACCATCCCTGGTTCTTCAGCCCCACGACTAGAATAATGATGGTCACGACAATATTTTCAGTTATTAATTTCATTTCTTCCTCCAAAAGTAGAAGAATGATTGTGAAATGGAAAAATATGGGAAATATTTTCTGATGTTTTAATGAATTTTCAATAAAATCTTGAAAAATCGCTTGTAATAAAAATCCGGCGCAAGTTTAAAGTGCCCTTTTTGTGAATTATTTAGGTAAATAAAATCCTCACATCAACTTAGGTAAGACCCATTGATGCAGTTTCCTCAAAGGTTTCATCATGATGGTGAGTAGCCAAGGCCTGTATCCGTTTATAAGCCAGGCTTTTCGTATCTCCATCAATCCTACAATTCTACTAGCAAGTCCTTTTCCCGCTGCTCCTCCTGTCCTCATCTTTACCGTTGTTTCTTGCAAGTAATATGAAGAGACTTTGTTTACATAAAACAGCCTTAGCATTAATTCATAATCGCCAGCGAGCATAAAACGTTCATCATACCATCCCAGGCTCTCGTAAATATCGCGTTTTACATATAGGGTAGGGTGAGGTAATGACCAACCTAGCCGAAACTTACTCTTTGAAAGCTTACCTGATTTCCAAATGCGTTGTACTCTTTTAACATCTTTTCTGTTGACATATTCCAGATTTGAATAGACAGTATCTACATTATTACTTTCAAAACACTCTATTACTCTCCTCAATACATCCTTATTTGCCAAGAAGTCATCGGAATTGAGAATCCCAACAATATCTCCTGTAGTATACTTCAAACCTGAATTGAAGGCAGCGTAAATCCCTGTATCTCTTCCTTCGACAAGTTTTAGTTTATTACCGAATTTTCTAATGATACTCAATGTAGAATCACTGGACCCACCATCATAAACTATGTACTCTATGTTTTTGAAGGATTGAGAAAGTACACTCTCAATGGTGTCTAGAATAGTGTCTTCGCTGTTTAGACAGATTGTAAGTAGAGAAAGTTTATGACCCATCTAACTGGTTTAGTCCTGTAGTAATTTCTTTACGATTACTTCCTGTCTTTTTTTATGCTAGAGGCAATCCATTCGAAGGTTTTTTTTAGCCCTACCTTTAGTTCCTGTGTAGGCCGCCAGCCTAGCTTATCGAAAATAAGTTCGTTGTGAGAGTTGCGACCTCTCACACCCAGAGGCCCTTCTATATGATTGAGAGAAAGGTTCTTTCCAGAAATTTCAATGTAAATTTTCGCCAAGTCATTAATTGAAATGAGTTGATCTGATCCAATATTTACAGGACCATGAAAAGTATCGGATTGCATAAGACGATAAACTCCTTCTACACATTCTTCAACATACAAGAATGATCGGGTCTGCTCACCATCTCCCCATATTTCTATAGCCGAACCATCTTCAGCCTTGGCGACTTTTCGTGCGAGAGCAGCGGGGACTTTCTCTTTTCCTCCATCGTAGGTCCCTTCTGGTCCGAAAATATTGTGGAATCTGCCTACTTTGGTGGTAATATCATGATTGCGCATGAATGTGGCATATAATCGTTCGCTGAATAGTTTTTCCCAACCATATTCACTATCGGGTTGTGCAGGGTACGCCGAGGATTCTTCACAATTTGGGTTATTGGGATCCATTTGATTGTATTCCGGATAGATGCATGCTGAAGAAGAATAGAAAATCTTTTTCACGTTAACCTCAACTGCTCTCTGAAGTACATTGAGATTGATCAATGCCGAATTATGCATGACATCCGCATCGTTATCTCCGGTGAAAAGATATCCAGCCCCTCCCATATCCGCGGCTAATTGATAAATCTCATCAAAAGACTCATTGATACATGATCGAACTAGTGCCGGATCGCGAAGGTCTCCCTGAATGAAGTGATCGGCTTTACTTTTAGAAAAATCAGGATACTTCAGATCGACACCATATACTTCGTAGCCTTTATTCTTTAGGAAATTCACCAAATGACTTCCAATAAAGCCCCCCGCTCCACAGACTAATGCTTTCTTCATTTTTTATTGATGCTGTATTTGTACAGTTTTAGCCAACTTTTGAAATATAATTGCTCCTCTTTCTAGACTTTTATAAGTCCCCTAAAATTATTGGAAACCTGAGAATATTGATTGGGAAGGTGGGGAAATCTACTCTTGATCGAATAGAAATATTCCTTGTTTTTGACGCTGTTATTCTCTTTTTTAATCATTTGAGTTCTTCATGAAAGTCCTAAAAAACCGCCCATTCTGAAGGCTTTTGATAATGTATCTCTCGCAAGAGATAATCAGTTATTCATTTGTATTGTGGAGGACATCTCTTTCTCTATCCACTTATACATGGTTTGCATCTGATTTCTCAGTGTTCCTGAAGGTTTCCAATTTAATTTCTCTTCAATTAAACCATTATTTGAGTTCCTGAATTTTAATCCTATAGGTCCTTTTATATGGCGTAGATGTAGGTTCTTTCCGGAAAAGGAGATAAGCATTTTAGCTAAGCTGTTGATAGAAATCATATAATCAGATCCAATGTTCACCGGACCACTAAAGTCATCTGATTGCATTAATTTTTGAATAGCCGATAGGCAATCATCAATGTATAGAAAGGATCTTTGTTGTTCTCCATCTCCCCAGATTTCAACTTCCTCATGGTCCTTTGCAAGTATGATTTTTCGAGAAAGTGCGGCGTGAACTTTTTCCCTACCTCCTTGAAAATGGACTCTGGTTCCGAATACGGTGTGAAATCTCCCGATTTTGACTTCTATTCCATAATTCCGCATGTAGGACAAATAAAGGCGTTCGCTGAAAAGTTTTTCCCACCCATATTCACTGGAAGGGTTGGCTGGATAGGCCGCTTCCTCCGAAAAATTGGGTTGATTAGTGTTTTCCGGATAGACACATGCTGATGATGGGAAGAATATTTTCTTTACACCAGCAGCCCGACAGGCGTCCAATACATTTATATTGATCATTGATGCGTTATACATAACATCAGCATCATGATCACCAGTAAAAAGATATCCAGCGCCCCCCATATCGGCAGCTAGTTGATATACTTCGTCAAAAGGGAAGCATATGACCTGAGAAGAAAAGGACCTATTTCTCAAATCACCAAGTATGAATTCATCTGCTTCTGACTGGTTATAATGAGGAAGTCTTTGATCGGTTGCTACTACTCTGTTTCCTTCAGATTTCAGGTAGGAGACCAAATGGCTACCAATAAAGCCACCTGCTCCGGTAACCAATATGCTTTTCTTTCTAATCATTGAAAATTACCAAAAGCAAACAAAAAATAAACTGAGGTGTGTTGATCATCTTGATTTTATATTGACGAAGTTATATTAGTCAGTGATAGTAGGAAAGGAGTTTTCTGTTGTAACAAATTAATTTCGTAACCATTATGAATTGGAATTCCTTGCATTCTAATACGGATCTTAAAACAGTCAAATACGATATAAATCAACATGACTGGCCTGAATATTGGCTCAATGTAGCTCGCGATAAGTTTCCTCAGATCCAATCCTTGGAGCAAGTCCATCATTCATTAAATGTAACGGAAATACTTGCTTTGGCTAGGCATTGCCAATCAGCATGCGGTTCAATGGAGTTTTGTGATAGAGTAGATGCTTATTTCCAGGATATTGTAAAGGCAAATACGGATATCCGAGAATGGATGATTCAACGCTACTTTACAATTAGAATTGTAATTCCGAATCAGGCAAGAAATGGAAGGCTATTACCTTTTCATCAAGGGATATGGGTGGGTAATGGTTTGGGCTTACGGACGATCTGGACTCCTTTTACTGAAACCTACGATACCAATAGTATGTACATTGCTTCCTGGGATGACAGTCTTTCTATTACCCAAGCAGTTTATAAGAATAGGTGGAAGTATGATAAAATACAGGCTCTTTGTCTAGAGAAGGCAAATCCAATTTCGCTAAAACCAGGAGAGGCCTTTCTTTTTCAGCAATGTCACCTTCATGGGAATGTGAACAATACCACTGATATAACCAGATGGTCCATGGATGGTAGGATTCTACCAAAAGGAGGGCATTATCATCGTAAGTTACCTGGAGGGTATTTTAGATTCTTAAATGAAAGAGAAGCTTACCCTGTAACGGAAGGACAAAGTAAAAAATGGATTTCCTATGCAGGCTGGAACACTAATTTCAGTGCCGGAATTCCACTTCCTATGCAAAGGACACTCATCAATAACTACTGCCAAAAGTTGGGTATTGAGATCAATGACTACCTGTTTGAAAATGAATTCTGTGACTGGCTCCCAAGTCTAGAAGAGTTCATTCTGAATTACAATGTTGGTGGAATCATCTTATGTTCGATTTATTGTTTGCCGGATGATCCGTCTCGCCGGAATGAGCTTTTAATTTCAGCTTTAGAGAAGGACATGGAAATACATTTTGCTAATGAATTGGCTGTGGTTAAAACTGTGAATGATATCGCTCATATTGATCATATCTTTGAATTTGTCAATGAGAATCCTGACCCAAACGTTGAGCTAGGGTTGTCGCAATAGGTGAACACTTGTTGAACATGAGAATTCGTTGGTGTGAGATTTTATTGAGTGGTTGTAAATGAGTATTTCAGATTTTAAGGAGCTAAAGCAAGGCATCAAAGGATATGAGAAAATTTATCACCTGAAGATAAACATGGAGGGTGCAGGCTTGGGTGCGATTATTCTTCATGTTATTAGTTTATTGCGATTCTCCGATAGAGAAAACCTATATCCAGTTGTGGATTTGGATCAAAAATTTGATAATGCCTATTTTGATGCTGACTATGGTAACAACTTATGGCATCAATACTTTGAACCAGTTCTTTCAATTTCCTCTCAACATCTTAAAGAACACAGTCACCATCCTCAGATGCAATCATTGATCTATACCCTGGATACTAAAGAGGCACATAAGATTTGTGAAGAACATGATGATAGTGTTTACTCCTTTACTTTTGGTAGATGGAGACATTTAGAAGATTTAGACCTTGATGAATGGTATCAACATCAAAGGGTAAAGGCTCGAGAAACTGTAAAAAAATACATCAGGCCCAATAAGGCATTGCGGACTAAAGTTGATCAGTTCGTTCGCAATCATTTTACTACCGGTTTTACTTTAGGATTACATGTGAGGGGCACAGATATGGCATACGCGCCTGTAGTAGCTCCTGCAGAGTACTTTCCGCACATTGACAAATGCATAGAAGAAAATCCAGACCTTAAAATTTTTTTGGCTACCGACCAAGCGCAGTATGTAACCGTTTTTGAGGAAAAGTACGCAAATAGGGTTCTTAGTATAAATGCTTTGCGTTCTGAAGATGAAATCCCTCCATTTCTTATGGAGGAGAGTACCCCATTCAAGAAGGGGGAAGATGTCATGATGGATATTTTACTTCTGTCCAAGTGTGACTTTCTTATCAAAAGCAGTTCGAACGTAAGTGAAATGGCACTTTACTTCGGTGAAAACCTGAAGTGTCTGGATTTGGCTTATAAAAAGACGAAAGCCTACGGAGAAGACTTTGGTGTTTTTTGGGATCTCTTAACTACTAAACCCGCATGGTCTTTAGTAGGTAATACTGATCTCAATGAGATTGCCGAAGATGCCTCCTCTCAAAGTTTTCGACAACAAATAGCTTTTTTAAAAAGAAAACTCACCATCAATTTAAGACTGCTTCCCATGCGTATGTTAAAGACGGTTAGAGGCATTCTATCAGATAATTGATCCCGTGGTATTTTGTTTCGAAAACATCAAACTTGCAGTATTAAGAAGAAAAAATGGGATGTTTTTAAGTTAGCTTTTTACAACGTCGTAAATTGCCCTCGATGAATCCCTGCATAGTTTACCTCGCTCAAAACACGAAAAAGGATCTCCAATATGGTCGAGATTCAAGGTCGATGTTGGAGAAGAGCCTTGACTTACTTTACCTGAATTATAACAATCAATTCAAGCATCCGATTATTATTTTTCATGAGGGAGATTTTAAAATATCCGATCAAGAAGCGGTAATCAAAGGCCGAGAGGAGATCAAGTTTCAGGAAATCCAATTTGAATTGCCTTCATTTTTAGATCTTAAAGAGATACCTGAAATGTGGGACGGGATTTTTGGGATGGGGCATCGGCACATGTGTCGGTTTTATGGGCTTCTAATCTTTGATATCCTGCGAGATATGGGATATGATTGGTTTTTTCGGATGGATGATGATTCATTCATACATTCCAAGATCAACTACGACTTGTTTCAATACATGATGGACCATGGATACGACTATGGTTATCGCGTAGATATTCAAGAGCCACAAAGAACGAGTTATGGGTTTTCCGAAACGGTGCTGGCTTATTTGAAGTCTGAAAGAATTAAGCCATATACTTTTTTCGATCATTTTGTGTCATCCCAAAAAGTCAACAGAGATATATCTTCCTGGAAAGGAAAACTCAAATCCATGATTGGTGCTGGTATCGATAAGATTGCGAATAAGATCAATTACGATCTAAATGGCTGGCCTGCGCCTACCGAGTGGGATCGTTGGGGATATTACAATAATTTTTTCATTACTCGAATTGACTTTTGGCACCAACCTGATGTCCAATCGTTCTTGCATCATTTTGATCGAATTGGAGGTGGTTATAAATACAGGTGGAATGATCTGATCATGCAATCCGTTGTGGTACAAATATTCCTGCCAAAAGAAAGAGTGTATAAGTTCACAGATTGGACTTACGAGCATGCTACCATGAGAAATGGAAAGCTTAATTGGGGAGGCATCTATCAAGGCACTGACGACAAGGAGGGAATTGAGGTGCGAGCATTTGAGAAGGAATGGGGTGGTATTAAAATTAAAGAAAGCCATTGATCATTGAGAACACTTTTAGTGATCCTCTTTATCAGAATGGTCACCAATATGATCACTTCTACGTCATTCAAAATACAGATTTGAATGCCGGATTTGTGGCCTTATTGGTTTACGCACTGAATGGTGTTAGGAGAGCAACGCAACGCAACGCTTTGCCAGTTCTTGTTTTTGGAAGTAAGGATGTGCCCTTTTTCTATGAAGCAACTAAAGGTCCTTGTATTTGGGACTATTACTTCCAACCAATAAGTCCTGTTTCCTATTCTCAACTGTTGCAATGGAAGGAAGAGGGGTTGGTATCTGAAGAGAAAATACATGTCAACACTTCTGAAGAGGTGGTCTATGGACATTCACACGATCCGGAAAGAGTCGCTACCTTTTGGGCTTATGACACCATAAAAGATAAAGCGCGATGGAT
>CAZZHO010000206.1:0-7600 GCA_964653795.1 uncultured Roseivirgaceae bacterium
GAATCAGTGCAATTGTTATTTGCAACTAAATATGTCGGAGAAAATGCCAGAGCAGAAATTAATTACAAAGGAGCCTTATTGGAGAAAGTAAGACTAAATACAAACTGTCGTTACGCCTAAAACACAGGAAACTTTAGACTTCCTCACTTCTTGATGCTATTGGAAAAGATTAATAAACTGTTACTGACTTAAAGCTGCGCGATAACCGAACTATTGATACTCAATCCAATGTTTCGCAGCGTTGATGCCTGAAATAAATTTCAGCAAATCAATAAACGAAAGTGCAAACACAATACTAGGATCTAGGAGGATAGAGGCCCTGCATACAAATCACAAAGGCCATTCCCGTAGAGGGCTGATACATACTTAAAGCATTAGAACCGCCGGCATTTTCTATAGTCGGCGTGGGTAAGTTTCCAAGCTCAATGGATACTTCTACCGCATCTGAGGCCATGGTTGTTGTACCTTGATTGCCATAAGTTTTTATCTCATTAGGTCCAATCGTCGGAGCCTGTGCCCAATAGTTACCCTCTGGGTCGCTTGACCTATTGGTGGCAGTAATCGGCGTATCGTCCGCTTTGACCGTCACCGTTGCATTAACCGTTGGAGGCCCATTATGGTAGTAGGTAGCTCCGTGTGTATGACTAGGCAAATGATTGATCCCTAGCACTTGCTCTGATTGACCTAACCTCTGGCCACTTGGAAAGGTCATGACCCCAGGATCAACAGGACTCCCCATAATATTAGATCCCAAAGGCACCCTACCACGCAAATCAGGTAAAGCAAAAGTAGACCGCCCATCTCCACCAAATTGGTCTCCAAGTAATGAGAATAGTGCTGTATTATCATTAATAGCCAGGGTTTGACCACTGCAAAAGAGGTAATTCCGTGGAGCATAATTAAGAGCAGAAATGTAAACAAAGCCTAGAAAGGAATCCATAAAAAGAAGTTAATTGTAGAAATATAACGGTTTTTCTAGTTATGTATAATATAATATCAGAAATTAAACACACAGGTAGGCATTGTACCAACCAGAAACATTTTCACGGTGGATTTTTTCAAATATGAAATGATCATAGGGCAAGGCCATTCCCTGCCCTATGGCCATCTTGCTCAGCTGTTTGCTGGCTATTGAGACCTTTTCGATCGCAATCTCGGGAGTCGCATACTCAGAACTAAGAAAGAAACTTCTCTCTCCCCTAGGTGTCCGAATCCTTTCTGCTTTGAGCACCTTTCTGGCTTCCTCATAGTCTCTCATCAAAAGAGGTTGGTAAATAACCTCTAATGCTTGCCCCATCTCATAGCCAAGCAAAGCGAAAATATTGGCTATTTTACCTGAGTACTGTCCATAAGTGCTTTTGAATCTTTGATTTTGCTTGGAATCGATATTATAGTCCCACATCGACGCTGAATAGAATGTCATATCAAGGTTGTCAATTTCTCTCAGCATTTCGTAAGAGGCCATGTGCGGTGAGACAATCAGCGGTATCTCTTTGTGTAAGCCTCGCTTATGGTAAAGATGCATAAACTCCAACGCCTCAGTACCTGCAAATATCGCGTGGACATAGGAAGGTCTCTCCTTGGCGAACTTATCCAGGTACTCATTGATCGAATCCTTGATGTCAAATAGGTTGTCATTGGTAGGTGGCGAAATGACATACTCTATATCTGCCAACTGATGAGACTGTACCCCCTGCCGAAATGCAGAATGCAAATGGTACCCTGAATCATAAACTGGCATAAATACACTACCCACCCCTCCAAACTCAGATTGAGCCCAACGCCCCAGGGCAAACTCCGCCTGCCAATACTGGAAGCTATTAAAAAAAATATATTCAGATTTCGCTGTATCAAATGGTATATACTCCCCTAAATCCGCAAACAAAGCTAGTTTCTTTGTCTGTTCGATAGTTGGTACAAATTCAGCGATGGCCCGATAGCCTACATGGCCTGAGAAAAGATCTACGTCATGAAAGCTGATCAGCTTCTCTAAAGCTGGTCTCAAAGTATTGGGTTGCCCCTGACGAACAAACTCCGGAAACAACTGAATATTGTTCCGAAGGCTTGCCGGCAGCGCAGCCATCATACCATCCATCATATCCTTTGCCAGGCTGGGGTAAATAGTAGAATAGGTACAAAGAAATCCGATCCTCAGTGGTCTGGTCATGGCGGAAATTATGTCGGTGCTTTCAGTTAGTAAAACAAGTATATGCGTTGTTAAAATTTTTCGATCTATTTTGAGGAGAAAATGTCAGATTCCGCCAATATTTCCATAATCACTTCCTCTATTGCCAGCTTTCCGTTGATTAAGTCTTTAAGTAACCGAAAGCGTTTGAAGAGGGTAATTACAACCGAAACATCAGCCATGTTAGGTGACATGATGCAACAACAGTTTCCGGAGGTGAACCTGACAATCACAAAAGGAAATCCAATATCATGTGCCGACACGGAGCTTATCGTTGTATTTGGTTTTGGGGAAAAATTAATACCTCAGGAAGAAAAAACCATCGTTAATATACACTTTGGTCCGTTACCCGAAAACCGAGGACCAGACCCCATCTTTTGGACCTTGAAGGAAGGCAAAAACCTGGCATACATTACTATACATCAACTTACCACTGATCTGGATTCAGGGCCAATTCTCAAGCAGAAGGGGTACTCTATTTTCCCAGGAGAAAACTATGGGATGCTGGTGAATAGATTAGGGATATTAAGTACCGGGCTTATGGAGGAGCTACTACAAAATATGCCCCCACCTACTCCCCAGGAGCAGAAAGAAGCCACTTATAAGCCGCTACCTACTGAGGCTGATTTGAAAATCGATTGGTCTGAAATGACCTCACACCAGATAGAAAAGCTTGTATTGGCCTGCAACCCCAAATATGGTGGCGCTAAGGCAACACTGAATAACAATAGGCTGAACCTATATGAAGTCACTCCTGCTAATGTAAACCTTTCGGCAGGCCAACAAGCGTCTCCAGGTCTTATTGTCCATGCCAGCAAAGAGCAAGGGCTTTTCGTAGCCTGCAAAGAGCAGACCTTTGTCAGGGTTGATATAGTGGCAAGCCAGGAAGCCATCATGTCCGGCCACAAACTCGCGGCGATGGGCCTTCAGGCAGGCTTAGTCTTTGAGTAATTAGAATTAGTTCAACAAAAGCTAAAAGATCATCTACCGCTATCCTACCACTAGTCAGTAATGAGCAAAGAGGTCGGAATAAATGATTTCACAACGAGATCTTTGCCTTTTAATTCCAGTAGAATATTACCGGCTTCTTCATTGACCAAACTTACGGTTAGGTCTCCTATTTCATCAAAGTCCAATTTAATTTGTCCATCCCCATCAAATAGGTAACAAGCTTCCAGCCCCTGGTATCTTACTAAAAGTATATTCTGTCCTGTAAATGGATTCACTTCCTTCCTAATCTCTTGATTATTGCTAACGTCCACGAAAAGGACATCCCCCATACCAGGTACATTGAAGGTCATATTGCCGCTCCATTGAATATTACCGCTACTGCCGCTAGGAATTAGGTTTTGATTAAATGGCGTAGAGATATTGGTAATAATAATATCGAAAGGGTACTGGCTGCTCACTAACAGATTGCAATTCATTTCAGAAGGATTTGATTGTGGGTATAGTTCTTTAACATTCAACCGTACTGCACAGAGGCATCAACAGTTGTACAGTAAGATAATGAAATAAATGCTGAGTATTAAAATCTTGAAGAGATCTAATACCAAATAGATTAGAAAAGCACTTATCAGGCCTTATAAGACAATAAAAGACAGGAATTGAAAAGGTGTTGGAGGGCTTAGATACTGAGCGTTAGTTCATCAAGTCCCCACTCTGATTGACTTTCATTAAACCAATCAAAGAGGTATTACCTCCAAAGTCTACAGTAGTCAGAATTAGAAGTGACCCATCTTCGAGTGACAAAATCTCATTAGCAGCATCATTGCCAGACACCAATCCATAATTCCTCACCGTACCTGGGACTAGATCTCCCTCTTGATCTGATTGCAGAATAAGTATTTCCCCGGCCTTACCAGGATCACCAGGATAACTCAAAATGCTACCTGCCACGAAATAGTTACCATTGTCCCCTAGGGTGATGGCGCTTGCACCTGCATTTAAGCTTTGAGTTACAAGTTGATTGTTATCATTGGGAGCCTCTGCTATCACACTAATAGTATCGGCTACATCTTCCGCAAAATTGCCCCCACCAAAATAGCTGACATTGATGAAAAATGGATTAGACTCAGTCCCTCTTATAGAAGCACCAGTTATCACATAACCGTTTGGTCTCTTAAAAACATCGAATACAGTTTCCGAAGCTGACCTATCTGCACCTCCAATTGGAAAACCAATAGAACTACCCTCAAGAGGAACTCCATTTCCCGTTATCGGTAAAAAATAGGTATTGAGACCGTCTGTACCAGACCTGTTCTCTGTAGTACCCACTATCACAAAATCATCATCGCCAAATTGGTCTATGTATAATCCTTCGTCGTTACCAATAAAACCATTTGTTCTCTCCCTCAGCACTTCTCCTGTCGCCAAGCTTACTCTGGCAGTGTAAATTTGGGTCTCATCTTCGTCGGCTGGCTCTGTGAGGTCTCCAGATTGTACTTTAGAAGAGGAACCTACTATTAGTAGCTCAGTACCATCTATGACAACCACATCT
Organism: uncultured Roseivirgaceae bacterium; assembly: GCA_964653795.1. Classification (GTDB taxonomy): domain Bacteria; phylum Bacteroidota; class Bacteroidia; order Cytophagales; family Cyclobacteriaceae; genus JAWPMT01. Next base: position 4,686 of record CAZZHO010000206.1, read on the forward strand.
TTAGCTGAAACATCTTTAAAGTCCACTGTTTGATTTCCATCATTTTGAACAGTTGTATCAGCCTGTATTATTTCGCCGGAAGCAATCAAAGTCGAATCAAGGTTCACATTTATCTGAGCCCAGACTAATGCATTAAATGTGGAGTTATTTCCAACATCAAACCGAGTAGAGGAACCAACATATACGAAACCCAAGGATGGATCGTAAACCACTGAACCCGGAATATCATCAGCTGCATTGGTATTTAATTCTGTGAATTCCGACTGAAAATCGAATGAGCCGCTACGTAGTTCGTTGCCCTGCTCATCAACGATCAACATATACAAATTTGCTGAAGACCCTTCTACAGAAGTATTCTGTACTCCATAAATCAAAAAAGTTCCTTCATCTTCAAGAAATAAAAGCCCCTGGCCTTCTTGTGCCCCATCATCTCCATAATATTTCAAAAATGTATCACCAGGTGAGGGACTAGTACTATCGTCTATTTGGCATGAAAAACAAATAGCTAAGACTAAACAGAAGAGAGTATGGAATTTATTTCCTATCATATTGATTAATCCTGTTTTCTTTTAGGATTATAAATTGAATATATATATCCAATTGAAAATGATACATAATTGAGCGTCAGATTGTCTTCAACGTGGCCTAAATCGAATGCAATCGTCTGATTCGAGTATCTATTGTCAGCATTGATATAGTTAAACAAACTGTTGTCATATCTTGCTTCGAAAGTCAAAAAATTTGTTTTTATCGGCAGCTTCACTCCAAGACCTGCTGTCAAAGAAACATTAAATTCATTAACCTGCTCAAAGGTTTTCAGGTCATCCTCACCTCGAGTCGCGTTCAAAGTAAATGGTGTACCGCCATTACGGCTAGCTGAAGAATAAGTGGCTGAGACTAGGTAATCAAAACTAAAACCTAAGATTGCATACGGCTTCGCTCCTGTCCTCCTTCCGTAGTTATATGTATACCTTCCAAAAACAGGAACTCGGCCATAGAACTGCCGGTTTCGAATTGTGTTGTTAAATGTCCGACCTTCATTATTGAAAAAATTATCTACATCGTAGTTGGATATTCTAGCTTGCAAACCGCCAGCCAATTCTATATTTCTTCCTAAATACTTTTCAAAAGTCAGCTCCCCCCAAAACCCTAAAGGGAAGGGTGAACCTCCCAAATCAGATAAATCCGCATCAGGATCAGCATTGTCTTCACTACCATTGTAAAACTTCCTTCCTACTAGTTGATTACTAGTGGCAAAGGACTCCATAACCGAGGGGTATGAGTTGTTCACTCCTAGTCTAAATCCCAGCCTAAAAATAGGGTCAACCTGAAACTGGTCGTATAAATAAAAGAGTTCTGCAGGATCTGTCGCCTGATCAAGAATGTGTTCCGGATCTGCCTTTAAAAGATTTACTAAAGATCGCTGAGCTTCTGGCTCATTATCAGTGAAAATATAAACAAGGGTCAAAAGTCTATGTGCCCTTATCCTTTCCTCTTTGGAAAACCCATTTGGATCGTTCAAACAAGCACTAATCGAAACTGGGATACCAGCGAGCCTTCCAGCTTCATAATCCCTCTCTGCTTGCACCAGTTTCTGGGTACAATTTTGAGCATGGACACTAGCATAAGAGACGAAGACCACTATTGCGGTCAAAAAAGCTTTGTATATGCGGTGAATCAAGACAAAAGATTTTTGCGATGCAAATATGACTTTTTAAAGTGGTTTACTAGTTATTGTTTTCTTCTTCAATCGGTTTTTCTTTCCCCTCGCAAGTAGAAACATAGGGTACGCCCTCCCCTACATATTGTCTCCATTCCGTATCTGACATGTTTCTGGTAATAAATCCACACAATTTGGATGCCATATCATCTGAGACCGTGGGATAGTATCTAATTAAGCCATCCGCGCTGGCAGTAACCAAATTTTTGCCGTCAGGATGAAAATCTAAATCCCAGACCCAGTTGCCGTGATCTTCCAGCACTGTCGGCAAGTCATAAATATTATTTCGATCCCAAATACGCACGGTACGATCCTTGCTCCCCCCTGCAACCAGACGCCCATCATTATTGAACTCTACATCCGTCACAGGAGAAGCAAATCCCGCCAATTCAGGACCCTCTTGTTGCTTAGCGATCATATTCCAAACTTGGATATAACCATTATCAGTCTTCCCATCATAACCTCCTATTGCTAGCAAGGAACCATCTTCACTGAAAGTCAAAGCCATGACTGGTTTCTTTCTATCACCTGCTCTAAATATCTCAGTTTGGTTATCAGTATTTTGTGTCAAATCCCACTTATAAATATCTCCACCATCAGTACCACCAATCAAAACATTTCCGTCAGGTGATACAGCTAGACTTTTGACTTCACTATCAAGTAGGGCCAACTCCCTTGTGTTCTTGAAATCGCTGTATATAATTCTTCTATCAGCTCCTGACGAAATGAAGCCACTATTATTAGGTAGGAAGACCAAATCGAAAATAGCTCCCTCATGACCCAATATAGTAGTTGGATCCTCCTTCGAATTCAGGTTGTAAAGCAATATTTCATCCTGACTCGTACCAAGAGCCAACCACTTTTCATTTGGGCTCACATTTACCACCCTGTTCACTTTCTGACTTGAAAACAGTTCCTCATAGGCTCTACTGGCAGTATTCCATCTCAACAGTTTACCATCACCTCCGGCGGAATACATTCGCTGGCCATCTTCTGAAAAAACAATGGACCTAACTGCTACCGATTTGACCAGCTCCCTTCCTGTAATTTCATCCGTCACTATCGATTTATGGCCGTGATATTGATTGAGTAGACTATCTCCTTTGTTCCCAGTAAGGTTTATCAAAGAGTCAGGACGATCATCCAACACCCCTTGCAAGGCCGAGTAAACCCCTGCGTAGATATCACCATTGTA
>CAZZHO010000207.1:0-6411 GCA_964653795.1 uncultured Roseivirgaceae bacterium
AGTAGAGTTTATCAAGAAAATGACCAGAGGGTTTGCTATTAGCGAAGAAGGCAAGCGCAGAACCAAGTAATTGGGTTTGACCTCAAGGCGACTTGGACCTTAATCATTTCTGGATATTGATCCTTCACGATGCCAGTATATGGGTGGTTTTGAATTCTTTCAATATTTTTATTCCGCCCATTGGTGAAAAAAATGTTGCGAATCTTAGCCATTGATGATGATCCGGTGTTCGCTGAGTCTATTAGACAGGTAGTTGAAGAACTGGGTTATGTGTTGATCGATATTGTCTCGGAAGTGACAGAATTCAAAAGACTGGTAAAAGCCACAGCTCCTGAGCTTTTGTTGATAGATATTGATTTAGGTCAAGAAATAAATGGGATTCAATTGGCTGAGGAACTTTCGGATGAAGTGAATACACCCATCATTTTTATTACTTCACACCTTGATCTGGACACCACTCGTAAGGCTATTGAATTGTTTCCAGCGGCCTACATTACCAAGCCGATAAATGGGGCCTCGTTACTCTCTGCGATAAGCCTAGCAAAAGAACCAAGGAATATAGTTCAAGAGAAAACCACAGATAAGGCCGGAGTATTCCTAAAGGTGGGAAATATGCTAAAGAAATTTCAAGAGGATGAAATAGCTTTCGTAGAAGTTGTAGACAGGTCTTGTTTTGTCCATGCATCAGATGGGAAATATGAATTGAATATCCGTTTGAAGGATTTACTGAAACAACTTCCTGATAGCTTTATTCAAATTCATCGTTCCTTTATTGTGAACTGGAATCTTATAACGGAAGTTGACAGCCAAGTTACTTCTGTCGGAGTTGAAGGAGCAAAGCTTCCTGTTGGGAGGAGCTACAAAGGGCAACTATTGAGCATTATGAATCGTCTAGGTTGAAGATGAAATGGATCCAAGCTTTTCTTTTGACTGTTTCGGTTTTTTTTGTTTCCTCAGCTCAGGACTTAAATGAAGCTCGGCTCTGGGATATTCTACATTCAACAGAGAACTTCGAGGAAAACCTGATTGTCATTGGAAATGACAGGGAGAAATTGCCTTCGTTGTTGCAAGAGTTGAAAGACCAGTATGGAGATTCTTTGTTGTATTTGGTGGACAGAATGTCTGAAGAGGCAAATAGTCGGAATTTCGAGATAGGTATCCTTCTTTTGGATGAGACAATAACCCTTTTTCAGGGTAGCACTTCTTCTGAGTTTTTATTTATTCAAGCTTCAAAAGCTTGGCTTTTGATGAATATGGGTCGATTTGAGGAAAGCCTCGAGTTGAACTTATCAGTATTGGAAACAGCTGAGAGAAAAAACGATATAGAGGTTGTAAACCATATGAAGCTTCAGTTGGCCTCCTTTTATGAGCAGGTGGAGGAATACGATCTAGCCATTAGTTTATTCGAAGAGGTAGAGAAGCAGGTTAGTGCATCAGGGGATTCGATGCTGCTGATGAATGTTTATTTAAACTCTACTTCTGTGTATAGTTCAATTGAAGCATATGACAAGGCAATAGAGAATGGTGAAAAGTGTTTGGCAATTGCCAGAAGGATGGGAATAGAGGATTTTGAGGCTTCTGCTCTAGGAAATATTGCGTGGAATTTCTTCAATAAAGGGGATTTCCAGAAAGCCATTGAATATCAATCAAAGGGACTTGTCATCGAACAAGAATTGAATTTGAAATTGCATATGATCGACTCCTATGGCACATTGGCGATAACGTATTCTATGCTTGGCAACAAGGAAAAGGCACTGGAGCTTTCGGAGAAGTGTATAGCCTTGTCTAAATCTCAAAAATCGTATCCAAAGTTATTGGATACATACTATTATGGGTCGGAGATGTTTGCTCATCTGGAGGACTTTGAAACAGCCCATGAATTTGCCTGGTTGTATCACAATCTTTACGACAGCCTATTAGGAATTGAAAAGAATGGCCAAATAGCGGAATTAAGGGAAAAGTATGAGTCTGAAAAAAAGGAAAATGAGAATCAATATTTAAAAGCTCAAAACGAACAGCAGAGACTATTGACCTGGGCGATAGGAGTCGTAGCAATCATTTTAATCATATTTGGGTTACTCCTCTATAGGTCTAATCAAAAGACGAAAAAACTTTATGCTCAAATCTCTGCTCAGGCTTTTGAGTTAAATAGGGCTAATAATACAAAGGATCGATTGTTTTCAATCATTGGCCACGACCTAAGGGGGCCAATAACTTCTTTCGAAACCGCAAATGGAATAATAAAAAACTACCTCGATAAAAGGAATATAAGTAAGGTAGACGAGATGATATCTCATGTCGATAAATCAGTTAAGTCTTTGAAATTGTTACTTGATAACCTATTGAATTGGTCACTGAGTCAGCAAGATGAGATAAGCATTAATTTGGAGAGAATTGAATTGAAGCCAATTTTAGAAGAAGTATTCTCAGTGCTTGAAGATTCGGCTACTTTGAAGTCTGTAACATTGAGACATGCAATTACCTATGAATACATTTTCGCAGATAGGGATACCGTGACCACAGTATTTCGCAACTTGGTTTCAAATGCCATTAAGTTCAGTCCTGAAGCATCGGATATTTTGATAGAGCAAAAGATAAAAGAGGATTTTGTGGAGATCACAGTTAGAGATCAAGGTATTGGCATGAGTAAAGATCAGATCAAAAAGGCTTTCAATATTGACAAATCTAAGGTGCGAAGAGGTACAGCTGATGAAAAAGGTTCGGGATTGGGGCTCGTATTGGTCAAAGAGTTTGTTGAAATGAATAATGGAACTATTAGGATCGAGAGTGAACCGAATAAAGGTTCGAGTTTCGCAGTTTCATTACCACTTGCCTCGTAATTCAGTTGCATTATTCCGTAGTTTACTAACCATTTTCGGTTATTCACTCTTGAAATCGGTTGGGCCTAAGGAGGTTACTAGTTTTACTAAGCCTTTCAGCATTAGTTCTAGAAGGATTGAGTTGAACTGTTTTAAACATGTCAAAAGGAAGATTTTTATATAATAGTTGGGGAGCGCAATTAATCATTCTTCGAAGCATTTTACTGTTTTTGGTTTTGGCAACACTTGTTCAGTGTAAGACGAAATCACCATCGACCGAGAAAAATGAGAATGTCCTTAGGGCGCCAATTTCCAGAGGATCTATTCGGGTTTTGGCCGAATTGGTAGAGTTCATCCCAGGAGTTGGAGATAGTTTATGCGCGGAAAATCCCTGTTTGGCAAAGATTAGAATAGATAAAATATTGGATAAAGGCGCTGTGTTCGGAGGTTCGCTTGAAACGTCCCAGCTTCAAGAGGTTTTATTCATTGGAATGCTGAATGGTTCAATTGATATAAATACATCGGTGCCATTGAAGCCTGGGGACCTGATTCAAGCAGATATAGTCTTTAACAGGAAGAGTACTCAATCTACTAAATATCATGTAGTCGGTTATAGCAAACTTTAGTTGGTGAAGTACTTCAAATAATACTTGTAATAGAATACTTATGAAAAAATTAGCCGGTATATGTAATATACTTTTTATTCTTCTTTTTCTAGCTCAAGTTCATCATAGTATAGGTCAGAGTAAGCAATTTATTCGGAAAGAGAACCGACTAGAGAGGCTCAGAATGGAGGAGTTGATGTTTCGCGATCCTGTCACGCTGAGAATACCAGAAGGTATAAGGGAAAAAGAACTCAATTTCGTCTATGGGTCTAAGGCAAAACTGATGCCCGCATTTCGAAAGACTGAAAAAGTTCTCAGTACCACTTCAACATTCAAGATACGCGGACCTCATAATGTGGGCGGTAGAACCAGAGCAATCGGAGTGGACTCCAGAAATACCAATATAATTATGATCGGAGGGGCTTCAGGGGGATTATACAGGTCAACGAACGGAGGTACGAGCTGGACCTTGGTAAGTAATGCTCAAGCAAACCCTTCCATTACAGATATTGCCCAGGACCCCATCAATCAGGATGTTTGGTATTACACTACCGGGGAGATGATTGGCACTGTAGCCACAAATGTTGGAGGGGCGACGGCTGCAGTTTACATGGGAGATGGTGTATTCAAATCCACTGATAATGGTGCCACATGGAATCAACTCAGTAGTACCAATCCGGCCAATGATACTGCTTTTGGTAGTGGTGATAGATCGGAATGGCAGTTTTGTCATGATGTGGAGGTGGATCCGGTGGATGCTGCTGTAATGGTGGCCAATGTAAAAGGAATCTATCGCTCTACGGATGGAGGAACAAGCTGGACTCAGGTATTGGATGCAGCAACCACATTTACAGGAGACATGACTCATCTGGATGTTTTGAAGACTGGAGCCAGTAGCAGAGTTTATTATGCGGGAACACACAGCTCTGGGTCGAACAAAGGATTTTTTACATCTACCAATGCAACTACCTGGTCTAAGATTACTGATCCAGGTTCCATGCCCAGTTCTTGGGAAAGGATTGAAGTGGCAATCGCTCCCTCAAATTCTAATATTGCTTGGTTTTTTGTCGCCAATTCCAGTAATCAATATAGGCTCTACAAATATGACGCTTCTGGCCCTACATGGACTGATCGGTCAAGTAACTTGCCCTCTTTGGGCGGAAACGTAGGAAACTTGGATACGCAGGATTCCTATAATATGGTGATGCATGTAAAACCAGACGATGAGAATTATATTTTCATAGCTGGAACCAGTTTATATCGTTCCTCCGACGGATTTGCCACCGCTTTGAACTCAGACAACACCGGCAATACTCGGTGGATTGGAGGATACTCACCTGATAATGACATTACCAGATACCAAAATCATCATCCCGATGTTCATTCCTTCCTATTTATACCTGGTAGTAACACGACAGTATTATGTGGACATGATGGCGGAGTGAGTAAAACGACGGACATCACAGCAAATAATGGTACGCCCAGTGGCCTTTCCAAGCCACATCCTGTCACTTGGTCTGAACTGAATAATGGATATTATACTACTCAAGCCTATTCCATTGCAATAGACCCATCTACAAATGGAGACAATCGTATTTTACTAGGATTCCAAGACAATGGGAATTGGTCAGTAAATGATGCATCATCTACTGCTACTTGGGGCGAAGAAGTCGGAGGTGGAGATGGAGCATATGGAGCAATTGTGGCGGGTGAGAATACTCGTTACCATAGTACTCAAAATGGGGCTGTAGTTAGAGTTACTGGAACAAATACTTTAAATCCCACAACAAGCAATCACGTACATCCGGCATCAGCCTCCGGACAATTATTTGTCAACCCATTTGTGTTGGATAAAAATGATCAAAAGATCATGTACTATCCTTCTGGTGTTAAACTATGGAGGCACAACGATGTAGCTTCAATAAACACCGGTTTCAACTTCAGTGGTACAAATGATGCAGGCTGGACGGAACTCACTTCAGCAGCCATTTCAGATGGAAAAATATCTACAATAGAAGTTTCTCAATCTCCGGCGAATGTGGTTTACTATGGCACAACCAAAGGTAAGGTTTATAGGCTTGTCGGTGCTAACTCAGGAGCAACGCCTACACGCACAGATATTACCAGTTCGAGTTTCCCTAACAATGGGTTTGTGAGTTGCGTCGCCGTTGATGATGATGATGCTAATAAAGTATTTGTAACCTTCTCCAATTACGGAGTAATAAGTGTCTTTTACTCCTCTGATGGGGGTTCAAATTGGACAAATGTCAGTGGAAATCTAGAAGAAAACGCTGATGGTAGTGGTAGCGGGCCATCTGTAAGGTGGGTTACTGTTCATAACTTAAATACCGGTGGCGAGAAATACTACCTCGGGGCAAGTACAGGTCTCTATTCTACAAGTACTCTAAACGGCACCAGTACTTCCTGGGTACAAGAAAGTGCTGATGTTATAGGCAATGTACCTGTTTCTATGATCCGTGCTCGCAAAGTAGATGGATTGGTCGCGGTAGGAACGCATGGCAAAGGAGCCTTTAGTGCGAATGTTGTTGGATCGGTACCAACTGCAAGCAGTTTTAGCCCAACCAACAATGCAACTGATGTAGCTGTGGGAAGTAATTTGACAATAACCTTCAGTGAAAGTGTGGTAGCTGGTACTGGGAACATTACAATCAAGAAGAATTCAGATGACACAAGTGTGGCAACCATCGCCTCTACTGCCAGTAATGTGACAATTAGTGGAAGCACAGTCACTATCAACCCATCAAGTGATTTAGCAGCAGGAACTCAGTTTTATGTTGAAATAGCATCAGGGGCATTCAAGAGTAATTCAGGTGGCAATTTTGCTGGTATAAGTGGTAAAACTACCTGGTCGTTTACTACCAAGGCTGCCTCAAGTTCCACCGTTCCTACCGTGAGCAGCTTTAGCCCAACTAACAATGCAACTGATGTAGCTGTGGGAAGTAATTTGACAATAACCTTCAGTGAAA
>CAZZHO010000207.1:6511-7492 GCA_964653795.1 uncultured Roseivirgaceae bacterium
GAACTCAGTTTTATGTTGAAATAGCATCAGGGGCATTCAAGAGTAATTCAGGTGGGAATTTTGCTGGAATAAGTGGTAAAACTACTTGGTCGTTTACTACAAAAGCTGCGACCTCAAGTAGTACAATTCCAACGGTAACTAGCTTTAGTCCGGTCAATAATGCAGTAGACGTGTCTTTGGAAAGTGATTTGGTTATCACATTTAATGAAGCAGTAGTAGCCGGGTCAGGAAGTATTATAATAAAGAGGAGTATAGATGATTTGCAGGTAGAAACGATAGAAGCTAATTCTGATAATGTAATCATCGATGGCCAGACTGTGACAATTATTCCAATTTTTGATTTTGAAGATGCAACGCAGCATTATGTTGAAATAGCTGCAGGGGCTTTCAAAAGCAATTCAGGTGGAAATTACGCTGGAGTTACCGGAAAGACAACATGGACATTCACTACTGAGGAAATAGTGAATTCGATAGTAAAAGACATTGACAATTCTTTGTCCATATACCCGAATCCTACAGATGGCTCCGTTTCCATTCGATTAGAAAAGTTAGGGTTGGATTTAGCCAAAGCTGAATTATACAATTTGGAAGGTAAGCTGGTATCTGAAAAATTATTGCTACCGGTAGCTGGCCAGGACTTGGAAGGTAGATTAAATCTACATTCCCTACCTAAAGGCAGTTACATCATAAGAGTCATAACTCCACAACACATTTCTTCTCAAATCTTAATGATCCATTAGGTTGCGAAGTACATAGATGAAAGGGCAGCCTATTCAAGGCTGCTTTTTTTATTCTAAAAATGAAAAGGCCACCTATTGATGGCCCTTTCACAGCGGTATTTGAATATGAAGAAGATTAATGCTTTTGTGATACCTGAGTCCTATGTCCCTCTTTTTAGTAGAATTTATTGGGTTGCAGTATGATGTAATTTTCCATGGTGGCAGTGTTTGGTAATGCCAAGGTAGAAAATGCACTTGCCCG
>CAZZHO010000208.1:0-7490 GCA_964653795.1 uncultured Roseivirgaceae bacterium
TTTAAAGACCGGCAACATTTCGGAAATGAGCAAAATCCTCTATGTGGAATTGCTTAATGAAGACGGACAATCCATACACAGGGAAAAACTCCATCTGAAAGAAGGTCGTACTGCTGGCAAGTTCTTTATTCCCTCCGTATTGCCGACAAGTACTTACCGATTGGTTGCTTATACCAGATGGATGAAGAATTTTGAGGAGTATGAGACAGTTTCATTCACTGTCATCAATCCTTATGAGGAGTATGAACCCGGTGCCATCAATCACCAGGCGGATTATCCGAAATTCTACTTTGAAGGGGGTAACCTCGTCTCAGGAAATAGCAACCTGGTAGTGGTGGATTTAGGGGTGAAAAGTGATGGCTCTAAAAGAAAGGCGAGGGTGACTTCCCAACTTGACGAAAAGGTTGCAGAATGCGTTTTTGATGATCAAGGTTTGGGAACATTTTATCTCACTCCTAAGCCTGGCGAAAAGTATCAGTTGATTTTAGATATTGGAGGCGAATTTGAATTTCACCAAATACCAGAGGCTTGCGATGATTGCCAATCGCTGAAGGTGACAGTAGATGGCGATGAAGTGACAATAGCCGTAAGTGGGAACAGTATTGTCCCCTCCAAAATCGAGATTCATAGAAAAACCGGTATCGTAAAATCTGAACTTTGGAAGGGACGAGAGTTGACCCTTAATAACTTAACTGCGGGATCTTATCAGGCCCAGTTCCTTATCGGGGATGAAGTAGTTAGCCGTCGCATCTTCAATATTGGCTTTGAAGCGCATCCAGTGCCTGAAAATATGCTGTCGTTTGGGCGAAGACAGAAAGTAGCTATTCCTCTAAATCTTCCAGAAGGCACCATCTATTCAGTAAGCGTGAATCGTAAGTTTTCTGAAATGAGACCTTTTGGGTTCTCTGATGGACAAATGCTGGACGGAATTGCCAATGAAGCTGAGGTGTTTGACCAAGCTCTTTTAACCCAACTTGACTTGAATACCCTTCTGCTGAAAACAACCTGGGGCAGAGAAAATTATAATTCCAACACCGTTTCATTTCTACCTGAATACCGATTTGACTTAGTTCAGGGGGTGCTTTTGAATAGAGACAATAGGCCCATAACCGGAGCTGATGTATTGCTAAGTACAACCGGAGGCAGGCCCCAATTGAGGTCATCAATAACGGACTCGTCGGGAAACTTCGTAATGGAATTTGTGAGTGGCGAATCGGATCACCTGGCTTCTATTGAGGTAATGATGAAGGATACGATGGTAAGCCAAGATCCTGTTGACCTGGATGCTTTTGGAGATATGACTTTGCTGACATCAGAACAGGACTGGCAAATTTTCGTGGAGAACGAATACTACGATACTTATCCAGAACAAGAGCGCAAGGCAATGGTGTTGGATTCTGCCAGGGTAATGCAAGTGGTACAAAGGGGGATATGGAATCAAATCGAGAATGCTTACTTTCTGGGCGAACCTGCCGATTCTCTTGCACTTTACCCATTGCCGGTAGAAGATGTCATATCCTATAAATTGGATGATTATACTCGATTTGCGAGCATGCGGGATACATTCATTGAATACATACCAGAAGTGGGTGTCAGCCGAAATGAGTCCAATTTCTCCTTGAATATGCGAACGGATGATGCAGATATTTTTAAGGGGTTTAAATCAGAGCCTATTTTGTTACTGGATGGTATACTGATATCGTCAAAAACCATTTTTGAAGTATCACCCTATTTAATCGAGCAAGTTGATATTCTGCCTCGGAGATACATTTTTGGAGATGAAGTCTATGAGGGATTGATTGCCCTCAACACGTATAAGCGAGATCACTGGAAGAATAAGGATGTATCCAATGCCCTGAAAGTGAAGGGCATCATGCATGAGAAGACCAACCTTCATAGCACAGCGCCAGTGGACAGCCGATTGCCTGATTATCGAGAAGTCCTCTTTTGGAACCCACATGTTGTAGCAGGCGAATCCACCCTGCTGGAATTCTATAGTTCAGATGTCCAGGGGCTATTTGAAGTTCAGGTGGAGGGCGTGACAACTTCAGGTAAGGCCATCAGCTTGAGGAAACAGTTTGCTGTTGATTAAGAAACCTGGGTGAAGAATCAGGTATCAAATTGCTTGATCAAAGCATTGATCATGGCTGAAAGTAACCAGGATTCTGGAGGTGCCGTAAGCAGATTAAATACTTATTGGTGATTACACCATAAAGGGCTGAAATCCCATTTATTTATAGCATTTGTTAGTCATTGTTTTTCATCAAGGCTATCAACTTTTTCGAGTCATAATTTTCAAAGGCTTTCCCTTTTATCCACAGGTTGTAATCAGCAATTGAACTTAGAGTCTGTCCAGTTTCTTCAATCAAAACTGGCTCAGATATTATCAAATTTTGGAATATTCTAATTAGCGCTGATTCTGCTGACTTGACTGATGCAGCTACGTTATAATGAATCGAATTTTCAATCTTCTCGATTTCATTTTTACTAACTGTAAAAACTGATTTAGTTATTCTTCTTACTAAAGTGTCGGTGTTAAGGAAGCTCAAATACTCCTTATCTTTTTTCCAATTTTTATAATCTTCAATACTCCAGAGTTCTACATTATCGTCTTCAATAGTTACAATTCCACCTTCAATTAGAATCTTGAGAAGATCCATTATCATAGATTCAGCATGACTAAATGTTGAAGAAGAATTGTAACTGATAGCATCTTCAACTTCCCTCAAAAACTCTGGCTTGACATTTAGATGCATAAACTCACTTTTTTAATGTGTGACTGTCATGGCTAACAACTGGCAAAACACCATTACCACTAAAATTAGCAGATTAAATACTTGTTGGTGACGACAGCCACAAGGGTTGAAAATGGCGATAACAACGGATTGATTCACTCCCTCCATCCTAAGTTTAGCAAGGACACCAAAATTCGATAGAAGATATTATTTCCTTGTTAAAAGTGATTTGGATTTCGCAATCACAACCATCACATGGTAGTAATCGAAATACTTTTCCAGAGCTATTAATCCACTGTTTGTAAGCTATGGGAAAGACTTTCTGGAGGTCTTGAATAGTAGATTGCGCGTTTAGAATAATTTGGTCCGAATTCATATCAAAATTTTCATCCATAAGAGAAAAGGAAATTGATTCAAAACTGACTTTATCGTTTACCAGCAAAACCTCGAAACCTGGATACTTCACTAGTTCAGTCGTCTCAACCCCTTCTTGATCTTTAGAGTATGCTCCACATTCATATTCTGGATCATAACGTTCTAAAGGTTCACCAAAAGCAGAGATTAAATCAGCTGCACTAGACTGGTATGTTATCCCGTTTATGGATATTGACTTGTATTCTAGAACTTCCTGAGCAGACGAAAAAAGTGATGTTATCAGTAATCCAGTAATAAGAAGAGCTTGCTTCATCTTCATACAATAGTCTCAACACTCACGAATATCCAGAAGTTGGAAATAGGTATCTCTGACCTATTATCCTTACTAAAGTATCGGATCACACCAGCCTTTGCAAATGGCTCCGACAGGATATAGATGATAGTACTGCTCTGTATGGTTCTATTTCCCTCCGAGCATTTTATAGCCCACGTATCCGATTAAGAAAAAGGAAAGAAGGTTGTGGGTATAGGTGAAGATGCTGACAACACCAACAAGGGTTGAATTACGTGTTTACTTTCGTAAACCAATCAAAAGACCAATAAAATTCGCCACCAACTTCTTCTATATGCGCATATCCCTCTTCATTATCTACATAGATAACTTTAGCAATTATCCCACAATATTCATCCATATGAACATCCCATCCCAGCTCATTTCTGGTATGAGTCTGAGGGGTTGAAATAATTTGTACATTATCACCTTTCTCAATTGCTTCTGGCTTCTTTTTCTCTACTGTAATCTTCTTTTCAATTCTCAGAGTAGATTTCCCTTCAACTCTTTTCTCAAGTTCCTTATAATACTTTTCAATTTCATTTATATCGCGGGCTAAGTATTTTGAGATTGGCGCTGGAATTTCATTAGGACCAAGATAAAGTAAGGTAATAATCACTTTTTTCTTAAGCGCAAGGGCACCTCCTAATTCAATTAGGACCCAATGACTTTTAATTGAATCTGGGCTCAGAAGCAGTAAAAAATCATCACATTCAGTCAGATGCTTGTTGATTTCAGAGTCGATAGACTCCCCTGTTTTAATATCTTTTTCATCCAAAAAAGTCTCACAATCAATTCTATTGAGATCTTCTGATAGTTTTCTAGCTATCCATTTATCACGGGATGAATGACTAATGAAAATTTTCATTTGATCAAGTTTTTTAAGCCTAATGACCCTCTGTCATCCGCAAGCAGGGCTTTTCAAATTTCTATAAAAGTATCGACCCCACTATCATTTGCAAATAGCTCAGTTAGCTCATGGATGATTGTGTTTATTCGCTACTAAAATCGTGTGCTAACCTAAGTCCAAGATCATTGTCACGTTCTGACGCTTTCCAATAATTGCGTTCCGCAATCCTACAATCAGTTGAGGCATTATTCCAGCTGCCTCCTCTGAGCGCATACTCTCTGCTAAATTCCGATTCGTTTTCTTGATTACCAATAGCTCTTGGATCATATGAACTATAATATAAGGTACTCGACCATTCCCAAACGTTCCCATTTAGATCATAGATTCCGAGTTCGTTTGGTTTCCTACTACCTACTGGTTGAGTTTTGCTAGAAGAGTTATTACTATACCAAGCTACAATGTCTAGACTGTTGCCCCCCGAATAAAGAAAGCCTTCACTTTTATTTCCTCCCCTCGCAGCAAATTCCCACTCTTCTTCAGTTGGTAGTCGATAGTTCATCGAGGTTCTTTCATTTAGCCTTCCAATAAATTCTTGTGCTTGCAGCCAAGAAACATTTTCTACTGGGCAGTTCTGACAGTTTTGAAAAGCAGATGGATTGTTTCCCATTACAGCCTCCCATTGAGCCTGTGTTACTTCAAACTTTGCAAGTTGAAAAGTTTTTACGTTCACTTCATGGATTGGCATTTCGTCTGCCTTATCGTTACTTCCCATTTGAAATTTACCGCCATCAATTATTACCATGTCGTAATTAAATGGATCAGAAGAAACCTCGACAGGTTCAGCAAACATCTTGTAATAAAGATCTGTCTTGTAAGCCCAAATAGATGCTGAAATTAGTATTAAAAGCGTTGTTACTAAAGTGTTATTTCTTCTTCGTTTCTTTGATTTCCTTTTGGAAATTGAATCCCGAAGATCGTTTAATTCTTTTTCCCTATTGGAGAAATCAGATGGTAATTCAATTTGTGAATTGTTACTCAAGAATTTCAATGCAGCAACACGACCACTTTCAATGAGAAACTCCTTTTCTTCTTTTGTTAATTTGAAATCAGTTGTTGAAATGGGTCTAGGATCAATAATTACTGTTTGTTCTCTGTAATTTCTTAATGCTTCTAAATCGACACTTTCCGTCCATATTTCGATTAGTTCTTTGATAATACTATTTCTCTTCTGATAACCCTCAAAAGTTTCAGGCCCGAGGTATAGACCAATAAAGTTTGTCTCCGGTTTGCTTTCAAGAACTAGTTTAACGGGGTAATTATTTTGCACTCCTCCATCAAATACATTTAGTCCTTCCTTTTTCTGCGGAGTAAATATTATTGGTATAGCCATACTACATCGTGCGGCATAGGCAGCACGATTTTCAGAGCTATTTGGATCATCGGAATCGAATACTATAGTTTTCTGACCTTTCCCACTAGCGTACACAGTTGTTTTAAATGGTAAATCTTTAAGTTTTACGTGTACGGGATAGTCAAGCTTTTTTGCCAATAATTCATCCAGCCAGACAGTGAATGTATTAGCTTCATATAGTCCTGATTTTGAAAATAAATTCCAAATACGTTTTAGAAAACTCGCATCCTTAAAATCGTTAAAATCTTTATCGATTAATATTTCCTTGAGTTCCTTCGTACTGTGACCACAACCAAGTAGTATCGCAGATATGGCTCCAGCAGAAGTTCCTGCATACCAATCAAAGGTGTAATGATCTTCAAGAATTTCTAAAGCACCTAAATAGGCAAGGCCTTTGATACCTCCACCTTTCATAATTAGTGCGTATTTTTCATTCTTGCTCATGGTCTATTTATATTGAAGCTAACAACTGACTAAACACCATTACTTCTAAAATTAGTCATAAACAGCGTAATTATACTTTGGTGTTAGCCCCTAAGAGTATACAAATAGATTGCTTCGTCGGTCGTGCCTTCCTTCTCGCAATGACGATGATATGGCTTTAGAGCTCATCTTAAAAACAAAAAATCTCATACCGATCGAGCACGAGGCTCTCTCCATATGAGATTTTAGATGTGTTTAGATGCCGATAGATACCGGACATTTTGGAATCTTTATTAAAGGTAGATTCCAAAATTCCGGCATGACGTACAAAGTCTATTACACCGCGTCGGAAAGACTGGTGAAGGTGAAATCACGCACCTTCATATAAGGAATCAGATTGCCATTGATTCTTACTTGCTGTCCGAGTGTCTCCAGATTGTTGAGCATGATAATAGGGCTCTCGTTGAATCTGAAGTTTTTGATCGGATGCTTGATCTTGCCGTTTTCGATGTAGAAAGTTCCATCTCTCGTCAGCCCTGTATAGAGCAAGGTCTGAGGGTCCACCGTTCGGATGTACCATAGTCTGGTCACCAACACACCTTTTTGCGTGTCTTTGATCAGATCTTCTAAAGAGGCATCACCGCCTTCCATGATCCCATTGCTAGGAAAAGATACAGGCTCTACTCCTTTTTCCTTCGCCCAAAAACGAGAGTAAAACAGATTATCCACCACTCCGCCTTTTAGCCAATCGATTCGCTTCCTGGGTATGCCGCCCTGATTCCAGGTACTACTCGGCACCATCGCATTTTGCGGATCGGAATAGAGGTTGATCCTTTCATCTACGATCTTCTCTCCCAGCTTGGTACCACCACCTTCTTTGGACATAAAGCTTCGTCCTTCATCAGCTGTACGTGCATTGAAAGCACCGAACATATTATTAAGCAGTTGCACGGAGGCAGCAGGCTCTAATATGACCGTGTACTTGCCTGGCTCAATGGCTTTGGCATTTCGAGACTGCAATGCTTTATCAATCGCCACAGCCGAGGCATCAGCCGCGTTGAAGTTATTCACATCGTTCACATCACGGGTTACCCAACCAGAACCCGTTCCATCATTGGAACGCATGGTAACGGTAAAGTCTAGATTCGTAAACTGATTGTAAGCAAAAAGCCCATTGCTATTGGCCATGGCTGAGCACTGTGCAGAATCCTCCAGGAAACCTGCCGCAGTAACATCTTTCGCTCTGGCCGGCTCGATACTCTTAGCCGCTACATCAGCTCTGAAATTAGGATCGATCTTCGCAGTAGACTCAAAGTACTCCTTGGACTCATCGTACTGCTGAGGTCCCAATGGAGGCATAAACTC
>CAZZHO010000209.1:0-4252 GCA_964653795.1 uncultured Roseivirgaceae bacterium
ACTCTTCCAGATGTTGCAATAACTTATCCAGGTTTATTGATAGTGGAGACTCCCAATCAATCCGATCTCGGACCATGGGAATATCATGCTCCGCTTTTACGAAATCATCCTGGGAAAGGATAGAAACCGATCCTTCTAAACGCTCTAGCAGCCCCTTAGCGAGGGTAGATTTCCCAGCCTGACTTGGACCGCCAATCCCAATTATCATAGGGGCCCATCAAAATTGAACCAGACCTCCTGATTTGTTTTTGAATCTAATAGCCCTATATCCTGAAAAGTCTTGATGACAAGGGTCGTAGCATCACGTGAAGCCGTCAACGTTCGACTCCAATTGGTGGCAGGAAGGAATGACTTCACATCTTCCAGGTTCAAGCTGTACTCGCTGATCACACTTTCCAGCAAGTCAGGGGCACTCAGGCTATGATTCACTTCATTCAGTAGCACCTTCAAAAACAACTTCACAGCTTCTTGCTCCTCAAGAACGCTATTGGTTGCTGCTACCACAAAACAAGGCCAGGGCGTTGGCCATTCACCAATTCGGCTGAACTCACCCTTTTCCACCAGAAACTTCGTAGTATACTTTTCCCACAAGAAAAACACGGAATCATTGTGCATGAATTCCTCCCGGGCCCCATCCAGGTTATCTACCACCAAAAACTGAAAGTCCTGGGGGTCAAATCCCAATGATTGCAACAATAGAATGGCCATAAGGTGAGATCCCGACCCGAACCTACTGATGGCTACAGAGCAGCCTACCAGGTCCTTCAAGTTCATTATTCCAGCGTTAGCAGGCACATGTATCCCCCAGGTTAATGGGGACTGGACGTAGGTATGAATTAGTTTGGATGGATTTCCTTCAATGATACTTTTGGTGATGCCTTCAGTCAAAAGAATGGCCATGTCCAGCTCATCATCAGCAAGCATATTGGCCATCCTTCCGGTACCCTGTGTGATATCTTGCCATTCCAGGTTAATTCCAGCCTCTTCAAACTTTCCTCTTCTAATCGCAGAGATGATAGGCCAATTGAAATATTCCGGAACGCCTCCTAATCTGACCGTTTTCATTTACTGCCGACCAACATTTCCTGGAGTTTCTCCAATGAGACGCCTTTCGTCTCAGGCATCATGCGCCATACAAAAATCAACTGCCCTACCATCATAATGGCGAACAATAAAAAGACATTTGCAGGACCTATACCGGAAAACAAAACCGGAACAACTGAAGGAATAGCGGCTGCCAGAACCCAATGGGTACCACAACCAAAGGCTTGCCCATTGGCCCTCAAATGAGTCGGGAATATTTCAGAAATGAAAACCCATATGATGGCCCCCTGACCAATGGCGTGAGAAGCAATAAAAATGAAGAAGAAAATCGGAATTGCCAGACCACCCCACTGCATGGTAAATGCCAATGAGACCAGGGCCAGAGAAAGAATATACCCAACACTGCCAATGTACATAAGCTGCCTTCGACCCAGTTTATCTATCAATGACAGCCCAATCAAAGTAAAGACCAGATTCACTACTCCGATACCGATACTACTCAAAAGTGCTGTGCTGGCACCCAGCCCGGCTAGTTCGAAAATTCGGGGTGCATAATAAAGTAGCGCATTGATCCCCGAAAACTGATTGAAGAAAGCCACCAGGAAAGCTAACAATAGTGGGAATCGATATTTTTTCATGAATATATTCTCACTTTGTACATGAGACTCATTTTCAGCCGCCATGGAGTCAAGTGTCTCGTTGGCTTTGTCCTCTGGCATGATCTGACACAATACAGCCAAAGCACCTTCCCGATCTCCTTTTTTAACAAAGAGCCACCTTGGGCTTTTAGGAACAGATAGTACCATAACGGTGTAAATGATAGCAGGAATGGCTTCCACGCCTACCATCCAGCGCCAGGCTTCATTTTCGATACTGCTCAAAAGGAAGTTAGACACAAAAGCGATCAATATCCCAAAAACGATGTTGAACTGGTATAATGCAACAAGCCTTCCTCTATTTTCCGCTGATGAAATCTCCGAGACGAAGGCAGGAGCTGCTATTGTGGAAGCGCCAACTCCCAGCCCGCCGAGAAACCTAAAAAAAGCAAAGACATAAGGATCATTCGCTAAACCTGAGCCTATAGCCGAAACCGAATAAAAAACGCCTATCCAAAATAGGGTGGTTTTTCTACCAAACTTATCAGTGGGGATATTACCAAATACAGCACCAATGACCGTACCCCACAAAGCCGAGCCCATGATGACAAAACCATGAAAGGCCTCTCCTTTATCCCAAAGCTTCTGCAGCGCCTGATCCGCGCCAGAAATGACTACTGTGTCAAAGCCAAACAGAAACCCTGCAAGGGCCACAGTGATGGACCAAAAAAATATCTTCTTCTCATTCATATGTTATAGTTTGTCCAGGACGCCACGATATAGAAAGTCCAATCTACTAGCAGCACTGTCCCAGGTAAGGTGACGCGCCTCCTCCTGACATTTCTTGATTACTCCAATCCTTTTCTCTTCGTCAAATAATAGATCATTGACCATTTTAGATTGTCCAAAGACGTCCCAATTTTCAATTTGAGGCAGACTGGGAATAAATTCAGCGATACCAGTATTAGGTGAAGTTATCACCGGCACTCCCATAGCAATAGCTTCCAAGATGACCAGCCCGAATGGTTCCGAGTTGCTCGGGATAAAAAGCAAATCCAGACTGCCCATCACTTTCCTCGCCTTTTGAGGTGATAAGAAACCATGGAACTGCACTTTTTTCATCAGATTGAGGCGCTCTACTTTTTTCCTTAGCTCCGGCATCAGATAACCATCCCCTACAATATCGAATTTGAGGTTTGGTAAGCGACCTCTTAAGTCTTGCGCCAAATCCAGGAAGTTAGCAGGTCCTTTTTGGTTGGTTAAACGCCCCACAAAACCTAATCTCCCACTTTTATTGGGATCGTAGGACTTGAACTTATGGCTAATTCCATTTGGGATAACCTCCACCTTCTCCTCGCTAAGACCATAACTCTCAGATACAGATTGGCGAAGACGTTCGCTTACCGATATTACGTATTTAGCATTTACCAGGGACTCCTTTTCAATCTTGGAAACTTCTGGATTGCCATAATGTCCGTTCCTATCGGTTTCAATACTATGTACATGGTAAAAAACAGGCAACTGGGTCGTGGATTGTATCAATTGCCCAGCTTTGAAAGTCACCCAATCATGCACATGGACCACATCATATTGTTCTTCTGTTGCTTTCTGCTTAGCAAGCAATGCGTACTTATATATTTCACTAAAAATCAGGCCTGAATATTCTCCAGTAATCTCAATATTCTCCAGCGTGATCTTTTCCACCTGCTTCTCCCTGATCACTTTGCGGGTGTAGGTATTTTCTTTCTCCAAGAAAACAAAAGATGGCAAGTAAGGCAACAGGGCGGTCCCAAATTGTAAATCGGTGAATTCCTCTATCTCCTCTACTTTTTCTGTCCAGGCCTCCCTGTGAACTATAGTACCGGCAGCTGACGCCAAATGGAGGTTTTTCTTGCTTTTCTGACCATCATGAAGGCGCGGGAGCAACACAGTTACCTCATGCCCTTGTTTTACGAGACCCTCAGCTATCCCTTCGCACGCTACACCTAACCCACCTGAAATCTTTGGAGGATACTCCCAGCTCAACATCAAAATCCGTAGTGGTTTGGTCATAGGTCGGATGATAAAATTCTGAAACTGGAAGATAGGAATTATCCAGTCTACTGCCCATACTCCACCCTCAAAATATCACTCTTGATACCCTGAGATTGCATAAAATCCAGCCAAAACAACTGCTGACTTGAAAGATGGTCATTAGGTGATTTTATTTCATAAAACCAGTATTCTGACTCCTTCCAAACAAACAAATCCGGGAAGCCAGTGGCATTGTCTTTTGGATTCTTTGCCATCTCCAGCAGAACGGCATGAAGTTGCTTTGGTCTCAAGGCCCTTACAAGACTTATTAAATGGTCTGATTGGCCTTCGTACCAATAGACGAAAGGGTTTGATAGACCTTGCTTCTGCTGCATGGTCTTATGAAGATGCTTTTCTATGCTTTTCCGCGTTTTCAATGATTGGAGCGTATCCAGGAGCCCATCTTTCCTTTTGTCGAAAAAACCCATGTAAATATCCGATGGAACGCGCTGGAGTGGATGATGAAAACTGTCTCCAGATTGATCAAAAAGATCTTCCCAAAAAATCAATCCAAATATGTTTCTCCAGATAAAATTTTC
>CAZZHO010000209.1:4352-7284 GCA_964653795.1 uncultured Roseivirgaceae bacterium
GGCGGCTGAGTTGTTAACTCATAGTAGAACAAAGCCTCCTCAAAAGCATCCTCACGTTCCAATTGCTGACCAAACTCAATACACAGCTTGCCTAAGGCCTTTGCTGCATGAGGATAACGCTGAAACTCATCCCATGGAGCTTGGGGCAAAGCTTGATGCACTTCAAGCGCAGGTATCATTTTCATAGCCTTCCGAACCAGGCTTTTGAGTTCACTCACTTCGAAGAAGGCTATGGCTTCCTCCCGGCTTTGACACCAAGGCGAAAACTTGTCCTCATCCAGTTCCTGCAGTGTAACATTACCAATATCCCGAATGACAAACTCCGTCATTTGCATCTTGTAGCTACCAAAAAAAAGCAACTTGAAAAATTCAAATTCCCGCTGTTTTTCGACTGAAACCACATCTTCATCCACCTGAAGACGCAGGTAATTATCTTCTCCCTCCAAAAGCAACAAGATCCATTCAATCTTTTTCAAATGCCTGTACTCCTGAAGATCCTCTCGAAAAATTTCATACAGCTCAGCCCTGGTAAACAGGTTATAGACCTCATAGACATTTAACAAATCACGGGTGAGGAAGCCCGATGAAGCTAGTTCCTGCGCAGCGGCATCAACGTCACCTATTTCCTCGTAATTGATTTTGGAAAGGCGGTAGAAAGGGCCTTTACGGTTAGAGAACCTCACGAAGAGCAGCTGTGCGTCCTCAGATAAATTATCAAAAGCTTGAAGAAAGCTTGTTTCGGGATCTCCCAGCACATGGTGGTAGTGCTTCTGGACAAAATCAAGAAGATATTGAAAGTAGTCTAAGTAGTACTTAGGGGGAAGAATAATCTTGTCGGTGGAATCTGAAGACATACCACCGACAAATATGGTTATGGCAGAAAAATTTCTTGTCTAAAAAGGGAGTTTATCCTTCGCTGTACCAAAGTCGGATCACTTGATACCATTTTGAGGCTGATTCCCCGCCTGTCCATAATTCCGTATCCTGACTACCTTCTTCATCGGACTCATGGATATTAGGTAAAAGAAGTGTCTCAATGCTGACCACATTGATGTTAGTTTGGGCTACCCAGCTATCCATTTCCTGCAGCACATCTTCAAAATGCTGCATAGAACCGGATTTAAAAATTCCTCCTTTTTTCTTCTCAGGAACAAAGTCTTTGCATTTGATCATTGGGATAAAGTTTAAGCGATTACTGTGGATCAGAGACTACAACGGCGAGTTTCTTTCCATCTGGACTAACAGCTAATCTTGTTATTCCTTCCAAATCGAAATTAGACAAATTGGCAAACACTTGCCAGTCATTTCCGGGACGCCAGAAATAAAGCTCATTACCCTGCCCCATAATAACGTCCCCCGCAGGCGTCCAACACATATCTTCTGACCCGCTCAGCGTAGCCACAAGCACTTCTTTACTACCTGTCTTGGGGTCATATTTCGTGATCGCCCAATCCTTATTTTTCTTGCTGATAAAGCTAATGGCCTTTTGATTGGGGATCTTATGTAGGGACCTTCCAATTTTTTCATCGATGATCTCACTTGTCCCCTTTTTGATATTGTGCGTCTGCAAGGTCGGAGGTGCTCCCAGTACGAACGAAAACAAGTTCTTTTTATCCAACCAGCAGTGATAGCCAATTACAATCTCCGGAACCAAAATCTCAGCTTTCTTGCTCTTCAAATCATAGCCCCAAAGCAGCTGCCTTCCATCCCTCTCCAGAATGATAGTACTGACTTTCTTGCCTCCCGGCATCTCTATCGGCGAGTATTCGCTCCCATCTGAGTTGCTCACTTGTTGCTTAGTTCCATCAGACAGGTCATACGCGATAATATCTGTTTGATCATTTTGCTGCCAGCTTGTGTAATACAAAGTTTTCCCATCCGCTGAGAAACTAGGTTGATTATCGTAACCAGTATTCTGGGAAATATTTTGGGCATTGGATACCTGGTAGCCTTCACTGGTGGCGGTCAGACTGAATAGATACACTTCTGTTCCTGGTTGAGCGCAGGCAAACAACGTGATAAATGAAAAAACAGACAGAACTATAAATCGCATAAACTTTATTTCAGATAAAACTCTACATAAATACTTTCCCTAAGAACCTTATCCTTCAGCTCATAGGAAACACCCTCTGTCCCTGCCTCCATGGCAATATCCATTCTGGCAAACTGAGGCGTATTACTTCGCTGATTGTATTGAATAATAGCCACTTTTTCGATCTTCATACCCATGTGTTGAGCAATATTACTTGCCTTATCGCTGGCATCATCCAATGCCTTCTTAACCAACTCATCCCTTTTAGATTTAGCTAAATCATCAGAAATAGCATATCGAACATTACTATTCACATCCTGCCCTCTTTGTGCTAGCACTTCGATGAATTTTGTAACCTGAATACTATTAGCGGGCAGTTTTATCTCGCCATAGATATTAGCTCGGTAGCTTGAAGGCTTCTTTTCCGCATACTTCCTAACAGCATAAACATTACTATTCAAGACTTTGAGCAAAGACTCATCATATCCAAGATCCCGCAAAGTATTCTGTACAGCTTTCAACTTTAGCTCCGCTTCACGGTTCGCGGACTCACTATTACTTCCCGTACCTTCCAAATTAAGGCTCACCAAAGCTTCATCTGGAACTACGCGGACCTCACTCTCACCTGTCACCTTCAGAAGGGTTGGGTTTTGTGCTGCGACCATTGTAGATAGAATAAGGGCAAGAACAGAAAGCAAATTTTTCATTATTCAGGAATATGCTAATCGACAAATTAGGTCAACAATCGGCAGTTTGAAACAAGTAACCGAAAAGAAAAGCTAAATACGGTCTGAAAAGTCCAATTTCGGAACAAGATCTTTTCAACTATGCGAAAGCAAAAGAATGGATCAATCATTGAAACTCGTCGATGGGCACATATGAATTTATGTGCCTTTTTTT